>NZ_JUEE01000103.1:0-14835 GCF_000802135.1 Desulfosporosinus sp. BICA1-9 | reverse complement strand
CTTAAATGCCCTGTAAAATTGTAAAACTTTTGCTACTAAATATTGGTCTTGAAGCCACGGCTTTCTTTCTTGTTTAGAATAATCAAACGTGGTTTCTAATTTAGTCGCATTTATTTTCATTCGAAAAGTATTTACTAAACTCTCTGAGTCTATGTCAAGGAAACGAGCATAAGACCGTAAAAATCCTACCGTGTAAACCTCACCAGGAAGAACGCAGTAGTCCTCTTCTTCTAATGCTTGTAGGTATTTGCAACGAATTTTAGTGAATTCTTCAACATCTTTCAGTTCCATTCCTTTAGCTTCTCTCGCCTTACGTAACTGTTAGACAACTTTCTCCATATTTCAACCTCCTTTTTTCAAGATCATAAGTAACAGCCTGTTTGATGTATAAGCCTAAGTAGAGCATCATTATCCCAAACCTGATTAAAAAAGAGAAAACAAAAAGAACTCCACACCAGAGATACTTAGTCCCGGCTGGGGCTCTAATTTCTTCTCCGGCAACCTGGCAATCGTGGCAGTGTCTTTACTGCTGTAGACCCATGGCTTTGCGTCACACCTTTTCAGATGTTTTGCCCTTATCAGAACAATTTTCTAAATAAATAGTTAATATATGAGTATTTATCAACAAAGAAGTTAAATGATGTCGTATTTTGCTAGGAATTCTCTTTAGAGTATTTTAGCATACTTACTAATAAATTCAAATATTTTTAATTTATTGACGAAGCTGGAAAGGAATCTCTTTCCAAGATGAAAAGAGCCTTGAGGCAGTACAACTGTATGTACCTCAAGGCTTTCGTTATGTATCTCCGCTTAATTCGAGGGTATGTATGGCGGAGGCGAACTTACACTGCTGGAAATCCTAACAGTGAAGCTGAGATAATAAAATGTTATTAGTATTAGCATTAATCCCATTACGAGTACTATTCAACTATTGTAATGGGACACGAGTAAAGCGTCGAGTGAATTTAATCTTATGCCATTTTTACAAAAAAGAAGAAACACTAATGGATTGGGGCCCATAGCGTTTCTTCTGATCTTACACATATGGCGATAGAAAATAAATGATTTGCGTTTAACCTCTACTAGACTCATTGTACATAATAATCTACCTCCTATAGCCTAATTTATCATATTCAAACACTTAAGTTAGGTGCTTGTCCAACATCCTAAAGCTGTTTGTCCCTATCAATATTATACCATATCTTCATATTATTATACTATATCTTTGGCTATCGTAAAAATAACCCCGTCACCCGGGAGAATCCAACCATTAAATTCAACTCTAACGCCATTAGTATTCTTATAAGGTATAATTTTCAACTTCTTTTCATCCATAAAACCGAATCCAAAACCATTCACACGATAAGGCGCATAATTTTTTAACATAAAATTACTACTAAATCGTTTGCAAGGAGCAGTAATACGATGTTGATAATGAATATCTGTTATTGGAACAAGGGACTCTGCTACGAGTTCAATAGAACAACTATCTTTGATCTCAATCGAAAAATGGCCAGATATATCAACTTCGTAACTTGGAGCACTTGATGGTGGGTTTTGACATCTCTCCACAAATAATTTGATATTCTTGTCTATGGTTTGATTCCCAATTGTAACTCTACATTTATTTATTTTATATAAATCAATATCATTTACATCTTCAATGGGTGTCATATATGCTCCAACCGGAACATTTTTCACCTTTACTTCAGAGGTTGGATTTACTATTGTGAAAAGCCTTGTAATGACTTTTTTCATATAATTTTTATCTTCATCTATTATGCACTCGACATCATTAATGTATTCCTCATAATAGCATTCATTAAGGAAATTACAAATTTCATCTTCAACGACGTAAAAAAAGCTAGTTGGGTCATTGGTTCCAAAGTATAGTCTTCTATCAACATTACTTTTTAATCCTTTTAATCTGGGTTCATCAAGATCGTTAATGAAATCGTCAGTAGCCATCATCTTTCTTAAAGAATCTACTAGAGTGCGCCCGTAATGAGTTAATTCCATGAAAATAGCAACACTACCTACAATAAATACAGCAATAAAAAATTCTTTAAAGAAATCCAAAAAAATCCCACTTAGTAATGAAAAATCGAAATTATGTTCATATAACGAAATAAAAAATAAGCCAACTAAACTAGTAAAAGTAAGCGGATTGCAGAATATGAAGAAAGTAGCAATAAAACCCCGTCTTGGAAAGATATTAGTAGAAGATGTTATAGGAGTTTTAGGACTTGTCAACAAAATCATCTCCCTTGGAATATTTAACCAAAATTATTCTTCTGGAAATTATCGTAAATATCCTTTATTTTATAAGGTCCATTCAGTTCCACATACCTAAGTCCGCTCAGCAAAATAAAAAAGCCCAAGGTGGGCACTTATCCAAACCCACCACGAAAAAATCGTTTTCATTCCAGTCCATACCAATTTCTTTCAAAAACAATTCTCTTGTCTGTGTTGGCAATTATTCGAAGTACTTAGAAGGCAAAATGTTCAAGCGGTTTATTTACTATTTACTAAAATTGCATAGACAATATAGCGGTCCAGAGAATAGCCAGGAGTATTGAATGGATAGCAGGTAGTCAACGTTAGTATGACATGGTGGTTGAATACTTTAATTCGCAATAATTGAATGAGTGCCTTAGAATAATGATATAATTGTCTTGGAATGGAAGCTTGATCTTCGTGGCTTGATCTTCGTAAAATGAATTAAGAAGGTGCTTTCTTGCAACTAATATATGATTTGATACAACTTTCTATAACCAACTGCTATTTAATCAAAGGCTTAAACGGCTTTTTGCTTATTGACTGCGGAGGGCGAGGGGATAAAAAGACCTTTACCAAAAAGCTTGCGCGCTTAGGCCTTAAAGCTTCCCAGATTAAATACCTTGTGTTGACCCACCATCACAACGACCATTGTGGTTTATTGCCATTTTTAATGGCAGAAAACCCCGATATATGTGTGATCATGAGCGAACTATGTTCACGATATCTTCAAGGTGGGCATAATATTCGTCATCCCAACGAGCGCTACGCCAATAAATTTCTTGAGCTTATGATGGGACTTTATTTAGGAGTTCAAAAGGATTCCGACAGCTTTGAGCCTTTTTACATAAGACCACAAGATATAGTTATCAGGAATGATGATGATAGCTTCTTGCTAAATATGGGATTTTCGGCAAATATTCTATTAACACCTGGCCATACAGAGGACAGCCTCTCCGTCATTGTGAAAGACACTGCTTTTGTCGGTGATGCCACCCGGAATTTCCTGTCTTTTACAGGCGCACCCTACCATCCCGTTATATACTACAACGAAAGCAGTTACCATGAAAGCAGGCAAAAGATCATAAAGCAGGGCATACGTTATGTATGCCCTGCTCATGGAAAACCCTTTGCTGTGGAAAAATGGCGCTGAGTTTAGGCTTTGTCGTCGTCTTTTTGGTGTTCAAGCATCAAAACATACGCAAGCTCCGTCCGGTTATTGGCACCGGTTTTTTTATAGATGTTTTTAATGTGAGTTTTAACAGTATTTTCGGAAATATTCAGTTGCTTGGCAATCTGCGGGTTGTTTTTGCCCTGCACCAAAGCGTCGATGATGTCGGCCTCCCGTTTTGTGAATTTAAACTGGTAGTCGGAGAGCAGAGAATTGCTATCTGCGTATTGCAGAATAACCACAAATTTAGCTCTCGGTTCCTTGAGTTTATTTGCCAAAACGGAGATGATAAGTTCACCTACGCTTGTTTTCAAAGGATAAGCCGAGGAAAACCGAGTGTCGATTTCTTTTTTTTGCAGAGATTCGACCATATCGGAACAAAGCTCCTTCACATGATACAGCACACTAGAGCCATAGGCAGAAGTGATTTTCAGCATATCGTAGCCCGTCACATTGCCGCCGGTTAAGCTCATTCCCTCATCAAAAACACAAATACCCATGGTATTGTTAGCTTCATTACCTGATGTCTCTAAAAATTTCACAGCGTTAAGGGTATGTATGATGTGAAAGACCATGGATACATGGGGTTGCATCAGCCCTAGCATAAACAAGTCTTCATCTGAAAAATCCGGATTGCTTTTGCTGCGATGCAGGTAGATTTCTCCCATAAACTGATCCTTGTAGATGATCCGCAGGCAGACAATGTAAAAGTCTTTTTGAAACTCAATAAAATCGCTTCTAGGCTCTTCAATGGTGATTAGTCCTTTTTGGTAATCTACCGCCTTATACACATATGCTTCCTTACCGCTACTGTTTTTCTCCGCGGCTTTTTCATATTCATCAAGCCTGGAAAATTTATCTTTCTGAGCATACGTGCTGATATTGCCCCCCTTGTAGGGCTTAAAATAACTGCAGTCTCGACTGATTGCGCAAAAAAACATCCCGCTATCATACGAAACAAATTCATGCAGCTGCATAATGGCAAGCTTTAAAAATTCCGCAAATGATACGCATTCATATGCTTTGGCTGTGAAATCGTTCAGCCTCCGAACAGTTTTGTTGTCCACACCCCACACTCCTAATCCAATTAAAAATAATACTACTAAGTATAACTATACTATGCTTGGACACTTCAATAAACCCTCAAATATTTTTAGCGCATACGAACTGCTTACTGTGGAAATCTCTATTTCATCGCCTCCCATAATGAATAGGAGATTATCCTTAAGACCTGCGCTGATATACAAAATTCCAGATAAGGCAGTTTGGCCGTCCTTTAGCATCTGTAAAAGTTCAACGGTTGTAATCAGCTGGTATGCTAAGAAATTTGACCCGAATACAGCATACTCCTCGGTTAAGGTAAAGTTCTTGTTAGATGCCACCACATTTTTTGCTACTAAGCGATATATTAGTGCTTTTGTGGTTTCGAGAGACGGTATTTCCCACTTGTAGTTAGCCTGGATCATGGCCACAAGCCCTGTTTCGTTAGGCATATCCAGGTGAGAACGAATTTCTGCAAAAGTGGCGCCAGCTTCGCTTTGTTGTTGACAATAGGACAGCATTGTCTTTTCGCGGTAAATATCAAACATGGAAAGCAGTACATAAATCTCATCTTTAGACAGAGCTATTTCAAAATCAGCTCGCTTAAAACTTGTTAATCCTATAAAATTTCCAATATTCATCATAATTTTATCTAAGTCTGACCCTTTGCTAATTCTTAGAACACCGCCTGCGTTTTCGACAAGAACAAGGTCCGCCCCCTTGCGGTAGGTGTATTTTTCTACTAATATACTGCTTTCCTGCAATATAAATCTACAAGACAGATCGGGATTGGCGGCTATATCCAAAAGCTCCTTCGCCTCTTTCGACAGCACTCCATTTTGCAAGACCCCTCTTTTCTCCAAGGAGTTCAAACTCTCTGTGGAATTATTGTTATCTATTCCACTAAAAATACCAATTGAGCTTGCTGCTGCAAATTGCTGCTTTAAGACCTTTAACTCACTTATTGAAAACTCCATATTATTACCCTCCCTTGTATTCTATTTCTATTTTAGTTGGTCTGTATATGGCTTAATAAGGAATTCCTTGACGGCAGCACTTCCCATTTTCTGAGCTCCGCCGTGGGTTGTGCCTCCTATCGCTTTTATCGCACTTCCGATAGCAAGTCCTTTTTCAGGCAAATTGAGTGGTGGACATTTTGCGGTTATACCATCTGTAACCGCCCCAACTCCTGCATTTAATGCACCGTCCACAAGGCCTCCCTGCATTGCCTTTGCCACATCTTCTCCACGCAACGCCGCACCAGTTGTAGCTGCTGCTGTTTCGCCGACTATAGCTGCTCCTGCCTTTTTCAGGACACCATATTTTGCCGTGCCATCGATATAATCGCTGCCAACATCGGTAGCGCTTTTGATTGCGCCCTCTGCTATCGTGCCTAAACCTATGCCTTTGCCGGAAAAATGGTCACTTGCCGCTGTTCCTAGCATATTCTTAGCTATTTTATAACCATTTTTAATACCCGGATGCGCAGTACCCATTAAATCAATCGTTACATCTGCACCCATACCAACAACCGTTGTGACTGTTTCGGCTGTCTCCAAACGGTCTGCATATTTTTGCCAATCTTTGAAGTTTTCCATGTCTCGTTCTTGCTGTTTTGCGACAACACGCTCTATTTCCTTCATATCGTCTGTGCCATATTTCTTTTGAAGCTGATTCATAGCCTCGTTTCTTTGCTCCTTCTGCTTAATAGCATCCATGCCAGCCTTCATGTTCTCATCCGGCGCGGCGTTATCTACTCGTGCCTGCTCTAGATAACCATCCCTTGCAACGGCACTTTTTTGGGCTTCCTTGTAGGCATCCTCACTATAGCCATAGCCGGTTTCCGGGTTGTACCACTCTCCTGAGGCAGGGTCTTTGACATAGGTGGTTGTATTTCCGGTTACTGGGTCGGTAACATCCCTTGATTCCACTGGAGTCGGCACAGTAGGTTCGGGTGTACTCTCAGGATTCGTTGCAGGCTCGTTCTCCGGCACAAATTCCGGCTCATCCGGCTCAACTTCACTTTCGTTAAAATCTCCATCCTGTTCAGTTTCGTAGGATTCAGATCCCTGGCCACCACTATCTTCTGTTCCCGCCACCTCATTGTCTCCTATGGAAACGGCGTCGCCTTCATCAGGATTATCGGTATTGCCCATGGCATCGGCAAGCATAATCATAGCGATCTGCTCATCTGTTTTATCAGGATACTTGTTTTTATACCAGTTTCTATCTCTGTTTACTCTAGGTGCCGCTGCCTTTGGTTTTCTATTTAAAAGCTCAATCACCACAGTTACTACAACCCCAGCAAGGGGAGGAAATAGCATTCCTACAGCCGCCTGAGAAGCATTATTTGGTCCGGGAATATTGCCAACATTCTGCGGCTTGGCAAGGGCGGTCATCACAAAAGGAGGAAGCTCCTTATGCTTTAATACTCCACTTGAAATGATGGTATAGGTGTTGTCATCGGCACCTTTACTTTCGCTTGCCTCTCGTTTATAAAAACCAGTTCCGTTAATAGAAACGACCGCGTTTTTCCCTGAGTATTCAAGAACAATCTTCGCATCGGCACCAATTCGAGCCTTGTATGGAAGCTTGGATAAATCCATATCAAAGTTGAATTTTCCCACCAATCGCGTTTCCGTTTCCTCAGTGATTTCGCAAATTTGAGAAAAAGGCATACCCTCATATACTCCGATAAGTTCAATGTACCCGTCACAATCCAGTATCGTTAACTCAAAATCCTTAAGAGAAAATGAACTTATGCCGCTGTTGACGTTCCCTTTGAGCGTGCTCATTTTATACGTATCTAACTTGATATTATAGGTCCCTGTGAAATCATAGCGCACCGGAATGGGAACGACTGCACTGACATAAAACATGGGTGTACCATCTTCCTCATAGGAAAGTGCATCCGGCTCGGTCATCTTAATAGAATAAATCCCTGCCTTTAGGATAACATTGGGTGCATAAATCCACATACCATTTTGCGCACCTCCAAACTCAGCGCCATAGGCCTTCCCTGATGCGGCAATTTTTCCGGCTCCATCGTAAATCGTTACATATCCAGGGAGTGCTCCATCACCCTTATTATAGGTATTTAGCCTTATTTCGTTGATCACATACTCACTGTCAAGCTGAAATTTGGCAGGCTTTTTCTCTGCATCGGACAAAGTCGGAGTGGACGAAATATCAGTTTTTTCATCAGTCAAACTAATATTACCCATTTCTTTCTCTAAATCATTTTGTTCTGAATTGTTTTCGGCGTACCATGCCAGCATTTTTTTTTCATATCTATCAAAAGCTGCTTTATTGTAGCCTTTTAAGAGGACAGCGTTAGGGAGCATTTGACCGTCCTCAAAGGAGATGGAATAGCTGCTTTTCTTCAAAACCATATGCCCTAAAGGCTCAAAGATAAGCAGCTTATCCGTAGACGAGACCGAAAAGCCACTGTAGACATTCCCTCTTTCGTCGATAAGCTTAAGATCCTTTTTTTCACTTAGGCCATCGATAAAAGGTATATACATGGCTGTCAGCACGGATGACTCCCCTACGCTTACCACCGTACACTGTGATGTAGAAAATTCCTTATCTAAAAAGCCAATCACGAGGTTATCATGATTATCATAATTTACGTATTCGTTATACCATTTACCGGTTTTCCCCAACACCTTTTCCATCGGAAGTGGCGGCTGTGTGCTCTCTCCCGCTGCCAGGGCGGGTATCGGCAAGAGGAAGTTACTCAATAGCACGATACATGCTGCAATAAATGCTACGGCTTTTTTCATCATCCCACGCCTCCCTTTGACAGTAAAGTTTTAATAATCCCCGCACCGCCCTCAATGAATGGCGGTACCTTTATGAGAAAAGCAGTGGATAGTATCCATGTAAAGGAGAATAAAAGGCATACGGCCGATGTGACAATGGTGATTTTAATAGAGCTTTTCCCGATCAGCTTTCCAATCTCTATAGCCGAAGCCGTGCCGACTGCCATAATACCTGCCGAAATAAATGCTGATGTGTGAGACCAATTTAAGTAGAACGTTGCGATAAGCAGCATAAAGACAAAAGGAAGCATAAAGCCCATACTCGTATCGGTAGCGTTCTTAATTACTGACTTTCCATGCTCTTTTTTGATTTTAGGGTTAAACAGCCCTAAGAAACCGTTTAAGAACAATTTAAAGAGCCATCCAAAAATTATTCCAAATAGTAACCCAAAACCCAAACGGCATGGATTAGTTGGCTCTAAGACACTATAAAAGGTACAGATACCAAAGCTGGCAAAGCATAAAAATCTTACAAAGCTCTTCATTTGTCTTACACCCCCTAAAGATTTCCAAAGATCGACCAGCTTACCAATATCGCACCACTGATAATTGTGGCAATGGGGATGCTCATTGCGTTTTTACCACCAGTCATCTCACGAATGGTTACAATGGTAGGACCAATTGCCCACAAAATTCCAGATACGCCAAAGGCTATCGAGGTTTTCCACCCCAGCCCAAGTGAAAATGCGATTCCAAGAGTACCGTAGATCAGGGCTCCGCTATAGCTAAGACAGAAGAGCGAAATAATCTGCCCTATTTTTTTATCAGTTTTAGATAGTTTCAGTATTACTGCCACCAGAAATCCAAGCAAGGGTATAAGCAAAGCCCCGTATAGAACCCCCACCCCTGCCGACAGCAGTAGGAAATCCACGCCTTTTTGACCAGTTTTATAGAGGTCAAGCCCGGTCTGAAGAAAAAACAATCCAAAGGCAAGAGCGGATACAATTAATGAAAAGTACCATTTCGTATTGAGCATTGCGCTCTTTAAAATGCCAGACGGATTAATCATCATCCCGAAGATGGTTTTTAGCATGGAAGGTTTTGTTTTTTCCATCGGATATGCCTCCTTATTCACTAGCGTTCTACCCATTTGATTAAGCAGGCAACCTGCCCCAGATTACCCAATCCATTGTTGGCAAGATAGAAACTGATCATCGGTTTCCCATCATCCGTTTTACCAACCATAGCCAGATTACTTTTAGCTTCAGCGTTCAATGGCTTATCCTTCTGGAGTTGGTATCCATCAACCTTTGTGGTTGTGAAATGGCTATTCGAGGTTGTTTTATGAGAAAGTTCAAATAATACCCGCTCATCCTGAGGCGGCCGAAATGTAAGGGTAACATTGGAGTCCATGATAAATCGCGTAGCTATATTCTTGGTGCTGCTTCCCGATTTATCAACACTATCGGTTTTATCAAGGTGAATTTCAAAGCTGGTTTCTTCCCCTTTTTTCAGGGTAATTTCCTCCACTTCTATGGGCATTTTATTTTCGCCTTCCCAATGCACATATATCGGGACTAAACAAATAGCTTTTGGCGGGTCATCATAAATTTTCTTTTTTAATTCTTCGCTTCCTGCTGGGATTCCATAGGCCACATATACATCCTGTTGTCCTTTGCCTTTATCACTACAGCCCGCTAACAATACTATAAAAACCAATAAAAGAAGGGTAAACAAGACTCGCTTGGCATTGTTTCTATTTTTTCTCAACATACTTTTCACCCCTGTCATCCTTTTCATCTAGGCCAAATACAGCAAATCCCTATTTTGCCTGTTTAAAGCTAGTTCCGTCCCATTCGATAACCATGGATTCACCATATGTGCCTGAGATGATAATATCTTGTACGCTAGAAAACGGTTTTTCTATACTCCATTCTTTGGGATCTCCAGGAACCACGCCCGCCGCAACGCACTGGACCTTATATTCATAGGTTGTTTTTGAAGTTTCTTTCAGACTTCCCGACTGAATAGCCTTTTCCATTGAAACACCGCTCACTTGATAACGATTGCTTGCACCCGCCTTTATGGTAAAATCGCTGACATCAACCGCATCGACCGAATCATCATTTTCATTGACGCTGTCTTGGTCACCTCTGTATTTATCGCTGCCATAGGTGCTCGTTGTTAACACCCAGTCTGCCCCAGTGGTGTTTTTAATTTGGAAAAGAATTTCTTTTTTGTCATTTGTCGCGGCCTCTTTTTCTGAGTTGCACCCGGTGATCATGGAAACAGCCGCCAATAGAAAGACTAGAAACAGTATCATTTTTCTCATCATCATTCTCCTCCCGTTTTTTCCATAATTATTAATTTAACTCTGTCATAATTTTCCTCTGAGCAAAACACAGCCATAGTTTTAGAAAAGCCGCCGTAAAGCATCATACTTTTTTGCTTTTCAAGGTGTTTTACCCTTCTAATCCGCTTCCACGGTATAAGAACCTCTGTTCTTGTACCCGACAGCATACCGGCCCCGGCAGCAGTGGGGTTCCGGGCAATAAGACCTAGAATAACTGTTATTACCGAAAGTCTTTTCACTCGTTTCCTCTGGTATGGCTGATTTGCGCATAGAATTCCCTTTTGGTCTATGACAAAATGAACATCATATGTCCCTCTGAAAATGAGCAGCACAAGAATAACGGTCAAAAACAAAGTCAGCAGGATTAGCAAAACGCCATAATACGCCTTTAATATACACATAATGGTTAGCAGTGCTCCAAAGGGTATGCCAATTGCAATACCTAACTGTTTTAGAATTAGCCTGTTTTTGAAAATCGAAACTTTAATATCCCATGTTATTTCATTCAGAAGAAGACCTCCTCCTTAGTCTCTATCCTTTTCTTGGAACACTTCCTCAACGCTGTCATCATAATCATTCAGATCAGGGATATCTATTTCTCTGCTTGAAGTCGTAGCCACCTTGAATTTGCCGCTTGTTTTTTTCTTTTTCCTGTTCATCACAAACAACAGCAGTATTCCTATGCCCATATATAAAGGTTGACCGATGTTTGGCTCAGCTTCGGTTTTAAGGGAATTGATATTAGGAGCAAAAGGAAAATAATATACCTCGTTTTCCACCTTAACTGACATGTCGCTGCCACGCCTATTCGTGTGTCCGCTGTGAGTAATGCCATCCGAATCTTTAAAAGTGTAATCTATAGCCCATTCATATCGCTGGCTGGCAGGGCGGTTATCATCTGCACCACCGTAGCGTCTTGTAGATACTTTGGCCATTGAATTTTCGCCAAAGAAAAACAGCAGAACATTACCTACCGCCATTAATATTAGCGCTACACCAACAGCAGAAATGACTATCCGCCAGAAAAGCTTAGACGATTTAGATTCTCTGTTTGCGGCCATGTTATCACTCCCAATATCGTTTTCTGATATAAAAAGCAAATTATATTACCATTGTAGAGAATTTTTATTTTTTATATAATCACCCGATCGGGTGATTATATAAAATACAATCAGTTTGTTTTTGAACTTTGACGAAACAGATCCCCGACGCGAATTTATCTGCCTCGTGCCAGGTTTTGCCCCACTTCAAATAGTAATAGGACGCCAAATCCGAGGCCGTTAATGGTCAATTTGGAAAATTAACCATTAATTTATTTCCTCCATTCATTTTATTGGTGACGGTCTGAACGTTTATTTCCTTTCTAAATGCAAGAAAGCCTTGAGGTACAACGGTATATACCTCAAGGCTTTCGTTATGTATCTCCGCCTAAATTCGAGGGTTTGATTGGCGGAGGCGAGGCGCACCTATCCAAACCCTCGACAATTAAATACGTGCCTTTGATTGAAATCCTTTTACCCATTCATCCAGTTCCCTTTCGCGGTCTGCACCAACCGAGAATTCCTTACAGGAAGCAATCTGTCCATCTCTGATATAGAGTACTTTCCTTGCTTTGGCAGCGACACGCTGATCATGGGTAACGGTCATTATGATCATTCCATCGCGATTCAAATCTTCTAGGATTGCCAATACCTGATCCGCGGCGCCAGAGTTCAGCGCTCCTGTCGGTTCATCCAAAAACAGAATTTCAGGATTATTGATCATGGCGCGGCAAATGGAAGCCCGTTGTAACTGTCCGCCGGAAACTTCCCGGATATCACGCTCTTCGATTCCTTCAATTTCCATCCTCTTCAGTAAGCCGCCTGCCATCAAAAGGGCCGAAAGGATCAGGAATACCGCCAGGGCAGTTGTGATAACCCTGTTTCTCTTAAAGTCCTTCCGGACAAGATTCAGCAAGAGTTTCATTCTTACTTATTCTCCTTTCCAACGTTTTTACACTTTTCAGTCCGGAAACAACGATTCCGACAATCGATAAAGCCATGCCTGCAATCAAGATCAGCAGCGCAATTCCTCTTCCCGCACCGGCACCGATTACTTCTCCGATGTTTATCGCCAACAAACTGTTACCGCTGTGCAAACATCAGTATGGGAACCTAGGGCAGAGGTTCTGACACGGTAAGAAAAATCTGGAGTTGAGAGTTATGGTAAAACCAGAGTTAATTATATTTGATATGGATGGGTTGATGTTTGAGGATTCCGAAGTAGGAATAATCGCTGCTTATCGGGCGGGGATGTTTCCAGTTCTAATTCCAGACATGATAATCCCTCATGAAGAAGTTAGAAAACTCGCTTTCAGAGAGATGGAGAATCTTTTGGAGGTTAAGCAGTTTTTCAAAGCGATGTTTGAGAATGCTTAATTATATGAATATCCTTAACAATATCAACTTAAGCTTAGCACTTGATATTCCTATCTCAAAATTGCGTGGTATAATACCTGCAAGGCATGCATTATTAAGGTTGGCAAGCATAGGTTCCGAAAGGCAACGACTATCTTTGAGAGGAGTTATTAAGTAAATCCGAGGAAAAGGAGAAGCTTTTATTCAGTGCAGGTCAGAAGAAAAAGGTAATGCTCAGTATAAAATAGGCTCAAAAGGAACGGGTTTCATACTGTTTTGTGCCTTGAGCGCAGCGAAAGGAATGGTTTAAAAGTATGAATAAAAAGCGCTGGATTTCTATAGCTGTTATCATTGTTTTGTTAGTGGTGTACGTACGTACAGAAGTGATTTCAACAGGACCAAACATAGGGAAATTGAAAAGATCCCTGCTTTCTTCGGAACCATCATTCAGCACCGAGACTTATCAAGAAGGAGCCGGTAAAACCATTGCTTTGATTACCGTCAATGGAACAATTCAGAGCGAAAGTGATACATTGACAGCCGGTACCAATGCCTATAATCATCAAGCATTTTTACAGGAAATCGATGATGCCTTTACAAATCCGGTAATTCAGGCTGTTGTCCTGAAGGTTGATTCGCCTGGCGGCGGTGCATATGAAAGTGATGAGATTTATCAGAAACTGATAAGTTATAAAGAAAAATACCCCAAACCTTTGATTGTTTCCATGGGTTCAATGGCAGCTTCAGGCGGTTACTATATTTCGATGCCGGCGGATAAGATTTTTGCGAGCCGGAATACGATGACCGGATCAATCGGCGTAATTATGAGTACGTATAATTACAGCCAGCTGGCAGAAAAATTGGGTATTGAGGAATTTGTTTTCAAAAGCGGTAAAAACAAAGATATCATGAATCCGATGCGTGACGCGACTCCGGAAGAAAAGCAGATCATGCAGGGGATCATTGATGAGTATTATGGTTATTTTGTCGATACAGTGGCCAAAGGAAGAAAAATGGAACGTCAGGCCGTCATTCAAGTTGCGGATGGAAGGATTTATACAGCTTCGCAGGCCAAGTCACTGGGTCTGATCGACCAGATCGGCGATTTGGATGGAGCCATTACCGAAGCAGCAAAAATGATTAACGAAAGTGATCCCAATATAATCCAGTATATAAATGAAAATCCATTCAGCTTGAATCTACTCTTATCCATGGCGTCGCCCCAACTTGATTTCTTGGGGATAAAACAGGATTTGCAGAACAGTGCGGTACCTACCGCGATGTACCTGTATCGCTAAAGGAGCGTGATTAATCAATGGATATTAATAATCATGAGAACAGCGGCGATCAGACAGTGGAAAGCATCAATACCGTAGCTTGGAGAGTCGTGGGTTTTTGGACCAGATTCTGGGCCTTTAGCATCGATCTGGCAGTCATTGCGATGAGCAGTCAGATTTTTTTCCGGGTTTTATGGCCGGCAGGTCTTGGAACAACAACCATCAAATCATTTGTACTGATCAATTCACTCTTTCCAGGCATCTGGGGAAGCTTTTATTTTGTTTTAATGACGATGTATTTCGGACAAACGCTGGGGAAAATGATCATGGGAATTAAAGTTGTTAGCAAAGACGGCTGCCTTCTCAACTGGTCTACTGTCGTCATACGGGAAGTTGCCGGAAGAACGATGTCACAGTTGCTCGGCACTTACCTGGGCTATTTGGTTTGCGCATTTCATCCCCGGAAGCAATCCTTGACCGATATCATCAGCGATACCTATGTAGTTTATGATGAGAATAAAAAGTGGGGCAAATGGGTTCAGATCCCGGCAGCAGT
>NZ_JUEE01000102.1:0-23398 GCF_000802135.1 Desulfosporosinus sp. BICA1-9 | reverse complement strand
GTGTCACTTTATGTTTCTTCTTAAACCAGTCTTGAACAATCTTTACGGATTCATCCATGAGATCTTTTAGGAGTTCTCGATGCATTTGGAAGATGACTCTTAGTCCTTCGTCTATGGTAAATATGACATGACGATGATTGACTTGTACGACCTCTTCCACGATCATTCGGCTCCATTCCTCGGTCTCGCCACTCGAACAAGTTGTGCAAAACCGTCCTTTACAGCGATACGGCACGATCCTTACATCATGGCAACCTTCACATACCAGAAGCTTGAAACCATTTTTTGGATCCCCGCATCTGTGAAATTTCTCCACCTCTTTTATAACGATGGCTCGTAAACGTTCTTTATGCTTTTCTGAGAACGTTTCCCAATGCTTATGTTTATCGAAAAATATTTCTCTTAAAATGTTCTCTTTCATACTTCTATAATACCAAATTCGCAAGTAAAGGGGGGACCCTAAACTTATACTTTCTGATACGTTTAAAAAAATCTCTTTTGATTAAGACTATAGATGATTCTATTTAAACCTTAGAGGAGGAAAAAAACATGAATCGTTGGTATTTAAGGCTTTTAAGTTCAGCGGTAATAAGTATACTACTATCAACTACTCTATTCGCCTCAACTCTTATTGCCCAAACCACATTCAGTAGAACGAATATACCACCTCAAGTAAAAGTTACCGCTGCCTCTCTAAATGTCAGGTCTGGACCATCTGCAGCAAAAACAAAAGTCGGATTGCTTTACAAGAACCAAATCGTTGATTGTATTGGCAAAATGGGTTCCTGGTGGGTGATTCATTTAGAAAATGACACTGTAGGTTTAGTTTCGGGTAATTATGCCAAACCTTACTATCCACCCAACTCTGCTCCTGCTCCTGTACCTAAACCTGTTCCTACTCCTACTCCGACTCCGACTCCTGCGCCTACCCCAGTTCCTACGCCTGCACCTACTCCTGAAAAACCCACTATTGGAGTGGATGAACAAAAAATGCTCGATTTAATTAATGCCGAACGCTCAAAAGTTGGAGTAGCTCCCCTAAAAACAGATACTAAGGTAATGGAAGTCGCAAAGCTTAAAGCTGATGATATGGTAAAAAACAACTATTTTTCCCACACTTCACCTACGTATGGTTCTCCCTTTGATATGTTAAAAAAGTTTGGAGTTACTTACCAAACCGCTGGTGAGAACATCGCCGGTAACTCATCTGTTGAAGCTGCTCATAACGCTTTAATGCAATCCGAAGGACATCGGAAAAATATCTTGAATTCTAGCTATAACTATATCGGAATTGGTATTTGTCCTAGCCCAACCTATGGTAAAGTTTTTGTACAGATGTTTATTGGACGCTAATTAACGAAAATAGCGTAGAATGTGCTCTTTGTCCAGCTGCATCAAATGGGTTTTTCGATGAAAGAAGCAGTTTTGAAATTAATCAAAACTGCTTCTTTAAACGCATTATGTAATGGTATTTATATTTACATGAGCAAGACTTATGAATTCTTCAGGGTCTTGGACTAGGATGGGAAAGGTTTTATAATGGATTGGAACCACTTTCGACGGTTTTAAGAGACTATAAGTCAAATTCCTCTTGAGTCATGGTATCCTTAAGTGTAAGTTCACAACGTTCGCCAAACCTTATTGTATTATCCGTAAATCTTAAAAACTCTGGTGTTATGCAATGCCACCGGGCCTTAGATACTCCCTTGAAAGAAGCTGGAGTTTGAAAGATGTGCTTCGCAGCAGGATATTTTTTAAAATAAGAGGCTAACACCATCGCTGTTTCCTTCAGATTATTAACTAAATAAGCGTGCCCTCTTAATTGAATACCTTGAATCTTTCTAAAATCCTTGTAGTCCTCAGTGATTGACGCCGCCATCAGAGGATTTTCTCGCAGATTACAACTATGAATTGTAGTAGGTTCAGATAGGAAATAGATTTTAAATCCGCGATTAACAAAAAATACGGGGGTTGCCCACGGGGCGTCTTCTCCATAGGTCGAGAGGATTATGGTGTTATGAGTTGCTAGATAGTCAAGCATTAATTGGGCTATTTCGGTCGTCATATACTCCTCCATACTATACTTTTGTCTAGGTCAAACGAGATTCTTCCGTACTACCTCTTCCCTGCCTGTCTCAGATACGAATACCTATCTATATCTATGCCCCTTCGCAATAGCCATTCCGCCGTCTTTCCTGTAATAACCAAAGGCTTCTCGGTAAGTTCCCTTAAATTAGCTGCACCAACCATTAACATTGTGTGTCGTAAATCCTCAATAATGATGTCCACACGTTCATTAAGACATTGTTCTGAGCCTTCTGTAACTATCCTTAAGAAATGACCTGCCATACCGACTAGCTTCGCCCCTAAAGCAAGAGCACACGCGACATCACTTTCACCTGTGAAACCACCTGAGGCAACAACTACTATGGGCAAATCCATGCTTAAAGATTCTACGAGGCTAATAGCTGTAGAAATACCCACGTTCTGGAACTTTTCTCGGTAATCCCGACCTGAACGCAGATATTCTATTCTTATAAAATCAGTTCCCCCTTGACCACTGACGTCAATATACCGAACACCAACATCATAAATTTTTTTGATTGTCTCGCGGGAAAGACCAAAACCGACCTCCTTAATAATGACCGGTACCTTAGAAAGACTTACTATTTTTTGTATATTAGCTAAGGTGCCTCTGAAATTTCGGTCACCTTCAGCCATGGCGAGTTCCTGGGCGACATTTAGATGTAGCTGAACGCCGTCTGCCTCAATCATTTCGATAGCTTCTTTGACCATATCTGGTGAAGAAAGTGCACTTACATTCGCCAATAAAATACCGTCGGGGTTTTCATCCCGTGCTACTCTGTAAGTGTCTCGTACTTTAGAATCCTCTAATCCGGCAGTTTGGGACCCGATAGCCATGGCAATTCCTGCTCGGGCTGCCACCCTTGCCAAACTCCGGTTAATATATTTTACCTCAGGATGACCGCCGGTCATGGCATTAATAAGCAGAGGGGCCTTTAACTTCTTATTCAAGAAGTCAAGCGAAGTATCAACCTGTTCAAGATTTAGTTCGGGTAAAGCTTCATAAACTAAATAAATATCAGAAAAACCATTCCCTACTGTGGATTGCGGGGTTTTAAGAGCAAATTCAACATGTTCCTTTTTCCTATGTAGCCTAGATATTTTTCATCACCCCTATCCTCAGTAACAAAATTTAGAATTAATTGTAGAAGATAGATCTTGCGATAGTTTTTTTCTAACATTAAGAATCAAGCATAAAGTTCTTTATATGACTACCCTGCAGAAATATTTATTTTGCCGTTTATTTTCTTTACTTTTGAGGATATTCTTTTGGGAATAATACTCTTAAGAGTATTATTTTTCCGATCTCCTTCTTCAAGTTTGCGCCAAAGTGTTGTCCGGCCAATACTTAGTTGGCTAGCTGCTTGAGAATGATCTCCGCCAAAAGCATTTAAAGTATGTTGTATAACCTGTTTTTCGACTTTGGAAATAATACTTTTCAAGGACCCATTAACAAAAACTTTAATATGAGGACTTTTTTCAGTTTGAAGAAAAGTATAATTTTTACTTCGGCAATGTAGATCAAACATCTGTTTTCCCTTTTCACTGGCTTGATTCTCTGTCAGTCCCTTTGTAACTACAGCTACACGACGAATTACGTTCTCTAGCTCCCTAACATTTCCTGGCCAAGAATAATCTGGTCTGCTAATCACAACTGAGATAATTACTTTCTTCATTTTCAAAGACAAATCAGTATATTTATTTAAAATTTCCATTGCCAAAGCCGGGATATCCTCTTTACGCTCAAACAAAGATGGGACATTTAATTGAAGGACATCCAGTCGATAGAACAAATCATTGCGAAATTTCCCTTCGGCAATTAATTCCTGTAAATCTTTATGCGTAGCGGCAATAATACGAATATCCACCATCACTAATCGGTCACCGCCGATCCGGCGCACCTCTTTTTCCTGAATCACACGCAAAAGTTTAGCCTGTAATTCGAGCGGCATTTCCCCAATCTCATCTAAAAACATTGTCCCACCATGGGCGAGTTCAAACAGGCCTGGCTTACCCCCTTTGCGAGCACCAGTAAAGGAACCTTCAGAATAGCCAAATAACTCACTTTCTAACAATGTTGCAGGAATAGCTGCACAGTTTACTGCAATAAACATCTTTCTTTTCCTTTTAGAGATACCGTGAATACTTTGAGCAAATAACTCCTTCCCAGTACCACTTTCACCTAAGATTAAGACTGTTTCATCACAATCAGAATACCTTTTAGCTAGATCTACTGAACTACTAATAGCCCTACCATGACCTATGATATCCGCAAAGGAATATTTAGTGCCGTGGTTTTTAGTGACAAGTTCTTTCCTGATCTTCTCCTCAATATCCTGAATTACTTGTAGTGCCTGGTAGCTTGCAACAGTTCCCACTATCTGTCCATCGTTGATAATCGGAACTCGATTGACGACGACTTTAGTATCTTCCACATGAGTAACTTCTCCGATCACTGCTTGCTTAGTGGTCAATACCTCGTTAAGTTTTGTTTTATCTAAAACTTCGAAACAATTACGACCTATAACGTCTTTGGCATTAATTTTGAATATATCCTCTGCTGCACGATTATATAAGGTAATGATTCCACTTTCATCAGTTGCTACTATCCCCTCGTAGGTACAATCTAAAATAGCCTTTAATCGATAGGTTTGTTTCCTCTCAGCCTGTTGGGCCATGGCAAGTCCTTTCGCAACTTCAATAGCACTCACGAAAGACTCCTTGCTCATATTAACTGCCTCTGTCATAAATCCTAAAGCTGAAGCTACCTGACAAACAAAGCCTCCACCAATAATAATTTGATCAGTTCCCTGAATTTTTTCCAAAAGAAATTCAAGATGCTCAGCATTGTTAAATACTAATACCTTGGGTTGAAAACCAAGTATTTCCGATATTTCAGTAAAATCAATTTGCGATTTACGATAGACAAAAATCACTACATTTGTACCGTACTGTTTAACGGCTCGGGCTATAGGATAAAAAATGTCAAATTTATGTTCAGGTACAGAAACCACGGGAATGGTAGTATGATCTTTAATAAACAAAGTATTACCCTGAGTACTTACAATCGCCTTAACACCTTTTCTCTCGAAGTACTCTAAGCCGGGCAAAGAACTTTCTAAGACTCCTTCATGAACCATTAATTTAATACCTTGAACTAGTCCTATCTGACGACACAATGCAGTTAAGTGGGCGTGCGTTGAAATGACCCCTATTAAAACCTCGCTTTCCATTTGGCCCCTCCTTTTCCATCTAAACTCCACCTTATCTATAATGCTTAGGAATACCACCTTTCCTCTGCCGTATTTTAAGGCCATGCATGCCATAAGTTATGAAATTCAAAAGAAAGTACTAAACACATGGAAAAGGTCATTCATTAATCGCAATAGAGAGGCCTTCGTTAACAGGTTGTTAATAAAGAGTATCAACTAATCTATTACAAAGCTTCATTTTGGTCTGAAATATCAACTAATGTTGTTCCCCAGCGTCTTGTTAGATTATTATCAACACCGAGCAAATCAAGAATTCTGGACGTTTGATGGTTGATAATATCATCTAGCGTGACAGGATGATTGTAAAAAGCAGGCATTGGCGGCGCTATGATTGCACCCGCTCGGGTCATCTTGAGCATATTCTCCAAATGAATCTCATTAAGTGGGGTCTCCCTCGGTAAAAGTATCAAACGCTTTCTTTCCTTGAGCATTACATCAGCTGCACGAACAATCAAATTATCTGCATAACCATGGGCAATAGCAGATAGAGTCTTCATACTACAAGGGGCCACAACCATACCTTCCACACCAAAAGAACCGCTGGCAATCGGGGCGCCTTGATTCCGATAATCATAACAAAATGTTGCCATCTTTTTTACTTGTTGGGGACTATACTTTGTCTCCAAGGCAATAGTTTTTTCTGCCCAAGGACTAATGATCAAATGCACCTCATAATCACTCATTGACTTTAACACTTCAATGAGTCGAACTCCAAAGACAGCACCGGTTGCACCAGATAAAGCTATGATTATTTTTTTCATAAAAATCTCCCTTCGTTTAGATTACAACATGAACTTGGATTATGTTTATTGTTTCTAAAATGCAAATCTTATTCCATATACCCTAATTTCTTCTCAAAAGTTAGAATTCTATATTGAATGTTAGTTTATCAGCCTTAAATGGTTGATACTCCAAATTTAAATTCAAGCAAAAATAAAGCATCGTACCAATATTGAAACAATTTTTTCAATATTGGTACGGATATTTTGTTGCCTATCATTATGTTTCTATTTCTTTTTACTCCGCGAAAGCTGAGCACTAAAACATTAAATTATGTTTCAACGAAGTAAATAGCCAAACTTTTCCCTAGCTAGTTTTTCCAGTTCGAGACTTGGATAATTTACTGCGGGAAAACTTTCCTTCCATTCCCAAGGTCTAGTGGCATCAATCACAGCTCGGGAATTGGTGTTGTTTCCTTGTTCCTTGTTCTCTGGGCTAATCCGAGGATCCAACGGAGTGCTCCAGGCACGTTTAATAATATCAATGGACTCAGCAGGATCGGAGCGAGTAACCATAGCCCAAATTACAGCTTGCAAGTCAGAAGCATTAATATCTTCATCAACCACAACAATATACTTACCAGCATAGGCTCCAACGTGACACATCGCTGCGACATGACCGGCCTGACGAGCATGACCAGGGTAACGTTGTTTGATCGATATGGCTAGTAACATACGACTTCCGCCGACTTCGTGGGCCCAGGCTGCTTGAACATCGGGAATTCCAGCTTTCTCCAACTCCTCTTTTAATAAACCGGAACGCACGATCGAGCGGTAACGGCAGAGTTCATCAGGTGGTCTATTTGGGGGACTACCCAAAATAATCGGATTATTACGATGATAAATGGCTTTAACTTCGATAACTGGTTCTTCTCTTTCACCGCTGGCATAATAACCGGTCCATTCTCCGAAAGGGCCTTCCATTTTCTTGATATTTGGATAAGCGTATCCCTCGAAGACTATTTCGGCATTAGCTGGCATGGGTAGACCCGTTACTTTACCCTTAACTACTTCATAAGGTTTTCCACGGAGTGCACCGGCGATATCATACTCGCTTGTACCATAAGGAAGCTCATTACTTGCCATTAGATATAAGAGTGGATCCCCACCAACAACGATCAACACCGGACAAGGTTCATTACGGGCAAAAAATTTATCTCGATGTATACGTCCATGTTTCCCAGGGGAAATATAGAATCCTAAATGCTTAGCATCATGAACCATTACTCGGTAAGTACCTAAATTTACCCAGTTTTCATCCGGGTCAATAGTAATGTCATAGCTTCCCGTACCGATATAACGTCCACCATCACGTTCATGCCATAACGGTGTAGGGAACTTCAAAATATCTACGTCATCACCCATTATAATATTTTCTAAAACTGGACCGGATTCCACCTCTTTATAAGGTATTGGATTAAGATCTTTCATCATGCCATTAAAGGCTTCACTGACCTCAAATTTATTTAAAGAAACGGGTAAACCAAAGGTCATGTTGATACGTTTACCGCCAAAGGCATTAGTTAGCACCCTGAAACCAGGTTTTATCCCAGGTATAGTATCAAATACAACCGCTGGCGAGGGTTCAGAATGGTGTAACATTTCCGTTGCCATACCAATATCCTGCTCCCACGTTGCCCCTTCTACCACTCTCGTCTCATCGAGCTTTTCTGCTTCCTCTAGCCATTCCCGAAGATCATTGTAGGCAATTTTAGAGTATGTTTTGTTTTCTACCACATTTAACATCCTTTCCATTCTACTCAACTGTTATCTCATTGCACCCGCAATTAGGTCTTTATATTTGGTAAAAGTCTTGATCGAATTTTCGATATTTTTAGCGGCTTCTACATCTGTACTAGAATGAACCGGCTGACCGGCTTCCTCCATTTTCTTCATAAACTCAGGATCTTTAACGGCCTTCTGAAATGCATCCCGCAGAATTTTAGCGACTTCAGGCGGTATTCCCGGAGCTGCTGCAACTTGGTAATTTGCCTGAACAACATTTAATAGGGACCCATACCCTATCTCTTTGATGTTAGGGATATTAGGAAGGTCTTTATGCTTACTTGGGTAAAACACTACTACTGGGTTCAATTGTTGAGAATCAACGATAAACTTCTTTAGAGTCGGATAAGGAAACTGAACATAGTCCACATCACCACGGATCGCCGCCATGACTGCCTCTGAACTACCAGGATGGCTGATAAATTTGGCCTTTATCTCCATCTCCTGTAAAGCAATCACTGAACCTAAGCCCGCAGTCGAGGAAAGCCCAACCACACCTACTTTTACCTCCTCTTTGGAGGCCTGCATATCTTTGATGCTCTTGTACTTCGACTTAGGAGAAAGACACCCCACATAAGTTGTATCAGTGATGCTGCCAAGCCAGGTCATTTTATTCAAATCATACTCCGCACCCATGATTTGATTGACAACATTACCAGGAATATTAAAAATTCCCATGGTGTAGCCATCTGGTTTAGCACGATTTATTTCACCGATTCCGATATTCCATTCTCCGCCAGGTACATTTTTCACTATCATATTGACCTGCTTTGGCAGATACTTGGGCATATACTGTGTGAGTAAACGAGAATAGGTGTCATAGCCGCCACCCGGTGAAACAGGCACTATGAATGTAATATCTTTTGTCGGATAATCGACTGCTGGTGCAGTTGGAGTTGTTGCAGTGGGGGTTGCAGCCGTTGTTCCACAGCCTGACAACATGGATATTAACAAGATCGTAATAAGAGAAACTACTAGGATAACCTTTTTATGAAATTTCCCCTTAATCATTCTTATCCCTCCCTAACGTAATATATAACCAAACCTTTCACGATCTAACTTAGCAAGCTCTGGGCTCGAATAGTGAGATTACATGATCAATTTATCTAATCCATAACTCTCCAGATCTGCTAAAACCTTCGCCCTATGTTCCATAGGAGGTATCGCGAGTGGTGGATAACTATGTTTCTTTGTTGCATCAATGATAATCTTGGAACCAACAGATCTCTTTTGGGTTAGTTGAGCTTCCTCAGCCGGTGCAGCAGAGGGATCTAGGCGTACTGATGCGGTATCAGCAACAAGCATGCAATCTTTAGCAGGCTGACAACGGAAAGACATAGCCCAATCAACCGCAAAATCATCCCAAATATCAATGTCATCATCCACAATTACTGTAAACTTACCCAGGGTTGGGTCAATCGCCCACGCTCCCCAAGCGACTTGTTTTGATAGTCCAGCTGATCCGTCTTGGCTGATAGAAATGAGCAAGTAAGCAGCTGCCCCTCCGCTTTCCTTCAAGCGAAGATCGGTTACAGGCAAATGAAAATCGTCCCTTAATCCTTTAAATAAGCCAGCCTCTCGTCCCACACTCCGTATCAAACTACTTTCACTCGGAGGCATTTGACTTATAAACGCTTGGTATATAGGATTATTTCGGTAAGTAATGGCCTTGATGTTTACTTCATAAGCATCACCATCAGGTCCCATATAGCCTGTATATTCTCCAAAGGGTCCCTCGTGTTTGAGAGTGTTAGCGTCAATTTCACCTTCAATTACGATTTCAGCTGATGCAGGAACCTCCAGATCACAGGTTTCACACTTCACAACCTCTACAGCTTGCCCACGCAGACCACCAGCCACAGCATATTCGCTTAAACCATACATAATTCTAGCGACCGAACACAGACCAATTGTCGGATCCGTACCCAAAACGATCGCTACTGGAGTTGGTTTTCCCAAACGTTTGTTCTTTTCAACGTGCTTTCGGGCATGTTGGTGAAAGTTAACCATACAACCAACTCGGTCTTTAGCCTTGACTTGAACACGATACGTCCCAACATTAATGACTCCGGTCTCTGGATCTTTGGTTACCACATAAGGAGAGGTGAGATAAGGTCCTGGATCTTCCCCCACCGTCCAGATAGGTACCGGGAACTTACCCATGTCAATCTCTTGACCTTTAAGAATATTTTCTTTACACGAACCCGTACTAACTAGAACAGGGTCAATCGGATAATTTTGAGCTTCTGTCCAACGCTTGCTAATATTATTGATTTGTGTTTCAAGGGCTAAAGCATAGACTGAACGAGATGCTCCTAAAATACCAGCTACTACAGGAACACTAGATCCTTTAACTTTTTCGAACATGATCGCCGGACGACGCGAAGCAGGGACTTTTTGAAAGAGTACCCTAGCTGTTGCTGCAATTTCCCAGTCTTTATCAACCTCCTTACTTACCTTATGTAACAACCCATTTTCTTCAAGCGCCATTAGATATTCACGTAAATCGTTATAGGGCATTGAGTTACCTCCTTGTAAGATTTAAGCTTTCTATATTAATATATAATATCTTAAATTTTTTGTATATTTTAAATATTTAATTTATTCATTTAAAGAATCAATAGATAGTTCTTAACTTAAACCTTTAACAGACTATTTATTAACAGAAATCTCTTCTTTTTTATCAAATAAAACAGCCCTTTCGGACTGTTTTATTTGATAAGTCGCGATAAAATCAAGCAACACTTTCGTTTCGCCCTTGATGTAAATGAAATTATTTACACTTCATAGTAATTCTAACTTCTGGACAATACCATGGTAATTCGTCAGGATTTTTATCCTCTTTCAAATCATCTTTAATTAAATTTGGTAAGATAAATGTTTGATGAGTACCTTTATTCTCAATAAATACTATAGTCTTTCCTTCAGGAATTTCCTTTCCACTAATCGCTTTGACAGCCTTTACAGGATCTTCAATGCAAAGTTGACGAAACTCCAGATCCACCCTTGCCTTTTCCATAATTTCAGACAAAGTGTCAACTACCTCATCTTGTGTCCAGTCGCTCATGTTTATCCTCCCTTTATTCTTATTCATTTAAGCAATTTTGTTACTACGAAATTTATTCTCTTTTGAAGTAAACCTTTATTTTACCCAGAAAATAACTGTTTGGTATATCAACCTATCCTATTAACTTAGTGGTTAACACTCGACTTATCCCAAACACTATTAATTCCAGTACGTTCAATTGTTTCTGAAGCTGAAAAAAAAGCACTAATTTCCGGAGAATTTAGTTTGTTTTTTTCACACGCAGCGATAACACTACTCACGAGTTTACCAGCCCCAAGGATCTTGATAGTTTTTAGAGATCCTTGGTTAATTTCATTTCTTACTGAACTCAGCGGTAAAATGGCTACACCAACACCCTCTAGAATCATTCCTTTGATTGCCATGTAATAATCGTTTTCACTAATTATATCAGGATACACTCCTTTACTAGTAAATAAGTTCATCATCCATCGACCAAAGGCTGAAGTAGTAGCATGTGCAACCATCTTTATTCCATTCAGATCTTTAATGTTTACCGTATCAAAATTAGCAAAGGGATCGTTTGGGGTAACGACTAAAACTAGTTCTTCTTCAAATAGACGCTTGCAATACAGATTAAATTTTGGCATAGGGGTGCGGATTAAACCTATATGAACCTCCCCCGATAATAATTTATCAATAACTGAGTTAGAGCGGGCAGTGATAACGTTAATCCTAATATTGGGCCATTTTTGGTTCATAATTGAGACCAGTCGGGGAATTTCATGTGTGTTTATGGTATGGTTAGCAGCAATATTTAACTTGCGTATTCCTGATGTCGCATCTGCTTCCAGCTTTTGTTTTCCTAATTCTAATATGCCTAAGGCCTGTTCGACATAGGGCAGTAATTCACTGCCCGAAGAACTTAATTCTACTTTCCGTGACGTTCTAATAAAAAGATATTGCCCTAACTCTTTTTCCAAAGACTGGACTCTTATGGTAATCGTTGATTGTGTAATGTGGAGCATCGCTGCGGCTTTACTAAAGCTTTGCAACTTTGCTACTTGCAGGAAAGCTTCAAGGTTATGCAGTTCCATGCATGAAACGCCTTCTTTCGATTCCAGCCAGTGAATTACAGTTTCGTTTTCTGATCCACCTTACCAGAGGCTACTGCCAAAATCGACTCCTCAATCTTCTTATACCCCGTACAACGGCAAAGGTTACCAGCGATGGCTTCTCGCACCTCGTCCAACGTTGGTGCCCCTTTATTGTCCAAAAGTACCTTAGCGGACATTAGCCATCCCGGTGTGCAAAAGCCACACTGGATTGCACCGTGTTCGACAGCGGACTTTTGGAGAGGATGAAGCTCTCCGTTTTGAGACAATCCTTCGATCGTTACGATCTCCCTTCCCTCGCATCTGATAGCTAAGGTCATGCAACTTAAAGCGGGTTCTCCATCGATAATCACGGTACAAGCCCCACAGACTCCCGAATCGCAGCCCTTCTTAGATCCTTGCAGACCAAGTTGTTCCCTTAAAACGTCGAGCAAGGTCCGATTGGCAGTAACCGTTACTTGATATTTATTTCCATTCACGTTAAGAATAAGGGCTCTATCCATTCCTAACCTCCTTAGCGTTCTGCAAGCTGAAGGGCTTGCTCCAGGGCCGATTGAACATAAACTTTAACCATGTCTTTGCGATATTTAGGAGTAAAATCACGCAGGTTGTTTAATGGGCGAGCGATAGTATAAGCCTTCTGGACGAGAAATTCTATTTCTTCATCCCCGAAGAGGCCCTCTCTGCTGATTTCCTCGATTAAGAGCGGTCTTTTATCGACTCCCGTCAATCCAACAGATACTTTCTGTCCTGCTCCAGCCTGTGTCGCACTGACCGCTACACCTAGAGCTGGGTAATCAATCGTTTTGCGCACTCGCAACTTAAGATAAATATTTTGGCTTTTAGGACCTTGTAAAGGAACAATGATTTGAGTCACTAGTTGTCCTGGCCGCAGGGTCTGAGGCTGCTTACCGTTGCCAGTATATAAATCTTTGAGTGGAATTATCTTCTCTCCTATAGAGTCAACAACTTTGACCTGCGCTCCTAAAACCAATAAAATTGGGGCTAAATCACTGCAATAGGTCGCCCAGCACTCTTTACTCCCCTTAACGGTATGGCAGACGTCGCCACCGGCTTTATGACAACGCTCTAGACCATGTTTGGATCCGACTGACTGGTTGTAGTATAGACAAAGACAATCTTGACAGAGGTTGCCTCCAACAGTTCCCATCGCTTGGATTTGGGCAGTGGCAACCTTAAGTGCTGCACGTGCCAACGCTGGGTAATTTCTCTTTACCGTTGGTTCAGAAGCCAAATGTCGAAGTGTTACGAGGGCTCCAATTTGCAGTTCTCCCTGAACACCATAGCTTATTGCTGTAAGGTCAGGTATAGCTCGCAGATCTACTAGGCATTCCGGTACTTTAAGCCTTTCTTTCATAGGAAGCATTAAGTCTGTTCCTCCAGCAATGGCCAAGGCTTTGCCGTCCATTTCCTCCAGTAGGACACAGGCCTCAATGAGTGACCTTGGGACTTGATAATCAAACTTTGCTAGTTTCATACTATTTATCACCCCCATCTTGTAGCTTTAAAGCTGCCAAAACCTTGTCAGGAGTGATAGGCAAGCTCTTGATGCGGATGCCGACGGCATCATAAATCGCGTTAGCCAAAGCAGGAGGTACCGGCACATTGGTAGTTTCTCCAACCCCTTTGGCACCGAAAGGTCCTTCTCTATGCTCTTGTTCCACCACGATGGGTACAACCTCCGGCATATCTAAAGCGGAAGGCAACTTATAATATAAAAACGAGGGATTAAGGACATGACCACCTTTGAATGCATAATCTTCATAGGCTGCAAAACCGACGCCCATAGAGACTCCCCCAACAATCTGGTCGGCAACATTTTCAGGGTGAATAGCCTTACCAGAGTCATGAGCAGCATAGATTTTCAGAATTTTAACCTGCCCTGTTTTCCGGTCTACCTCTACCTCAACCCCGTTAGCTCCCAGTAACCAAAAAACACAATAAGCGGAATAGAAATCCTCCCTTTTGTCATCTGGCATTTCTGGAATATAATATCCCCGGCCGAGAATTGTCCCACTAGCGCTGCAAGTTTTGCCAAATATTGTTGAAATGGGCAAAGCCACCTCCGGCTTTCCTTTGAGAGCTACGATACCTCGTGTGATCTCAAGATTTAACGGGTCAACACCAAGTACTTTAGCACCGAGTTGCAATACTTGCTGACGAGCATCGCTTGCTGCCATCTTTACGGCATTGCCCATATGAAACGTTGAGCGGCTGGATGTAGTCGAGGCATCATAGGGAGTAAATGCCGTATCTGGGGTATGCTTCCTTACAGACTCAAGTGAGACGCCTAGTTCTTCAGCGACAATCTGGCGAAGAATTGTCTCGGACCCTTGACCAACTTCCGTAGTACTGCTTAGAACATCAACTGTACCATCTTCATTAACTTTTACAAAGGCAGCTGAACCGAAAGGAGTTTTAACGGCTCTCTCCATACATGCAATACCTCGTCCTTGATCTTTACCCAAGGGTTTCTCTCCCCAAGCCATGCTCTTGGCGACTTCTTGAAGACACTTTTTAAGACCCTCGGCATGTAAAATCTGTCGGGTGGCAGTATGGGTATCACCGTCCTCATAAGCGTGGCGAAGCCTTATTTCTAAGGGATCAATCCCTAATTTGGCCGCAATAATATCCATTTGGGATTCATAGGCCCAAGACAACTGCGGACCCGAATAACCTCGCATAGCCCCTGCTAGCAAGGTATTAGTGTACATTAAGTAAACGTCAATTTTTACATTTGGGATTTTATAAGGACCAGCCGCCGACATTCCGCCAAACAGGGAAACACTTGGCCCTTTTTCGGCATAGGCCCCGGTAGCTAAATAGGTTGTTACCTGACGAGCCATAATCGTTCCGTCCTTTTTAACACCGGTTTTCATCTTCGTGACCGACGGATGACGCACCAACGCCGAG
The DNA here is from genome assembly GCF_000802135.1 of Desulfosporosinus sp. BICA1-9. Classification (NCBI taxonomy): domain Bacteria; kingdom Bacillati; phylum Bacillota; class Clostridia; order Eubacteriales; family Desulfitobacteriaceae; genus Desulfosporosinus; species Desulfosporosinus sp. BICA1-9. Next base: position 8,403 of record NZ_JUEE01000102.1, on the reverse strand, counting down.
CAGAATTCTTCCTCTCGGGTATACATCACCATGATCGGGACGTTTCTGATCTTCCAAGCCAAGGCAATAACAATAGCTTCAGCTCTCAAGCCACCTTTGCCCCCAAAATTACCTCCTGTGTACGGCGCACTGATCACGCGCACTTTTGTTAAGGGAAGGTGTAAGGAATTTGCTATCTCGATTCGGGCACGATAGGGTGAATCATTATTCGTCCATAGTACGAAATTATCGTCATCATTTATTTGGCAAACAGAACCATGAGGTTCTATAGTGCAGTGCTGCACTGTTTGGGTGGTAAAGGTGTCTTCAAAAATGTAGTCAGACTCCTTAAACCCACGTTCGACGTCCCCTATGTCAAAATTAACATGATTACAAATATTTGTCTTTGGGACTGGTTTCACCAATTTTTTATGTTCGTAGGCTTCTTCATGAATTAGAATCGCGTCAGGCATAGCGGCTTTTTCAGCGTCAAATAAGCTAGGCAACTCCTCATACTCAACCTTAATTAGGGCCAACGCCTTTTCAGCAGTCACTTCGTCAATGGCCGCTACCACAACCACAGCTTCCCCTACATAACGGACCTTACCCTTAGCCAGATACGGCTCGTCCAGACAAGATTCGCCATGTAGAAAAGGCAAGTCTGCCCCGGTGACTATTCCCTTCACGCCTGGCAATTTCGCAGCTTCAGAAGTATCAATATGAATGATCTTGGCGTGCGCATAACTACTTCGCAAAACCTTGCCATAAAGTAGACCCAGGAACTTCATATCTTCTAAATAGATACTTCTCCCTTTTACCTTTTCCCAAGCGTCGGAACGAAGTGGTGAGCTTCCCACAATTTCATAGTCCTTCTCCTTGTTGATATTTGTACTATTAAGCATACTTCCTCCCTTCTAATCTGTACCTGCCACCGCTAAAGACGCAGAAAACTAGATAAGTTAATTTTATGACTAATTATTTGAAAAATCCTAACTCGTGTATTCATGTATTTGCATTCATCGGATAATCAAGTTTTAATTAATCCTCTCATTCAATACTCTAAAATGAATTCTAGACAGCTCCGCATATTCACGGGGAGTATGCCCTACCTTTTTCTTAAATAGAGTCATAAAATTCGAACTATCTTGATAACCAACTCGTTCGGCAATTTCTCCAATCGTATAATCTGTAGTACAAATTAATTTTTTTGCTTCCTCAATTCTAGTTAATGTAATGTAATTATAAATAGTTAAATCAGTAAGCTTTATAAACAAACGACATATATAAAAAGGACTAAAGTTTACTAAACGGGCTAAATCATTTAACTGAATGTGTTGGTTATAATTTTGATGAATATGCACTTTTACTGCTTCGACCGCTCGGAAAGCTGACTCATTATAATGGAGGGTTACACGATCTAAGAGTTCCTTAATAATACGGTGCACAAAAGCACGGACAAGGTCGCTGGACTCTAAGAGGCGAACTTCACTACTTAGGATCGTTAAATTATTTAGAATATCCTCGGACGGAATACCAAGTTGCATAGTTTTGCGAGTAAAGACAGTTATCAGTTTTAGAGCATAGGCTTTAAGATAGTCTAAATCTTTTACTTCCTCATTAATTTCTGCGAGTAATTTGTTTAATATAGAGACTGTAGTCTGAAAATCCCCACCCAGAAGAGAAACCAAGGCATTCCTTTCTGTTTGGATCCATAGCTTACCTTTGGGAACTATCACCGCTTCACTGCTTTCTAAGGCAATCTTCTCAAGTCCATTTACTTTAATGAAATTAATACTTTTTCGCTTGGCATATTGCCCCGGTGTAATTCCTTCCAAACATTTAAAAACTCTAATAAAGTAACTTGAATCCCGGAAGCCAAGTTGGAGAGCAATAGCAGCTATAGAAAAGTTTGTACCAACAAGCATTTTTTTGGCCTCATTGATTTTGATCTTAATCAAATATTCGTGAAAACTTAATCCAAACTCCTTTGACAAGATTTCACGCAAAAGCGCTTCATCAACGTGTACAGCTTCTGCAACATCTTTGATTATTAAATTCCTATGGAAATGAGCTTGAATATACCTTTTAGCTTTTATGGACAACACGCTCGTGTCTATCTCTATCTCTGTCTTATAATTTACCAATCGCAGAACCATACTGATATGGTCTTTAAATAACTCCCGCAAATGGTCAATCTCTAAAGGCCCATCTCCCTTTTCCGCTAAATCAATAATTTCCAACAGAGAATTAATACCTGGCAATACAGTTCTTAAAGGTGCTCCAAGTTGCCAAGCCTTATGATAAATTACGGCAATTGCATTAATTAGCCACGACCTAAGCAGTGGCATATTACTATTTGAATGAATAACTAGTTCATTAAAGGTATCTGAAACGGCAACTTCAATAAGCTCAGATTTTCCAGCAAATAAATACTTTCGTAAACGATATTCAAAATCTACTGGATAGCCATAAGGATAGTAGGTACACGGACTCTTTTTATTGTGTTTTGTCATATTGGTCTCCTTCTTACCAAAACCAAAAAACATAACCAAATATTAACTCTATTACTAATTACAAGCAATAAACATTCCAGTTATTATGGACTTGCTCTGAAACGTCTGGATGTTAAGCTGAATTGTTGATATTAATAAGTCAAAGGTAACGTGAGGTTTAATTTCAGTAGCGAAATAAAATCCGTAGTCTATTTTACTTGCCAATCATGAAACTAGGCGTTTCAACTTAGAAACACTTAGCTGGCCTACTTTAACAATTCTACCTAAGACAGACGTTTTTTCACTATATCTTCAAATTGTTAACACAAGTATAGTTTATAGTCCCTGTAAGTGCCCAAATTAACCCCGTTCTCATCTGGATCAATCGTTATAATTAAATAAATATAATCTCTGGAAATAAATACAAAAACGAAACATTACGTTCCATAAATGTAAGGCAATTTTTTCTTAACTTTTGAAACCTTTCACTAACTCTTGAAACCTTTCACTAACTCTTGAAGCATCCCTGCCAAAATCGCCAAGTCCTGAGCTGATTTGGCAACTCCTTCCATGGAAGCAGTCTGTTCTTCAGCAATTCCTGTTACCTCTTGACTAGAAGCGGCAGTCTTATCTGCAACATCAGCTATGTTTTCAATCGATATAATAACTTTATTACTACCAACAGTTAATTCTTGGGCAATATCAGCAACTTCCTTAATTTCTTCTACTACCCCGTTAAGTTCATCCGCAATAACCTTAAAGGAGTCACCTACCTGCTTTACAGCTACTACTCCTAAAGCAACCTCTTTTGAACCAAGCTCAATTACATTTACCGCTAAATTCGTTTCTTTTTGAATACTGTTAATGAGTTCAGATATGCTTTGGGCAGATATTACCGATTGTTCAGCAAGCTTCCTAACTTCCTCAGCTACTACGGCAAATCCTCTGCCATTTTCTCCCGCTCTTGCCGCTTCTATAGCAGCATTTAATGCTAATAAGTTTGTTTGATCTGCAATCCCTTTGATTACATCTATTATTTGGCCAATTTTTTCCATTTCTTGTACTAAGCCTTTAATTACACTTGCGGTTTCGGATGATACCCGATTAATTTGTTCTATTCTATCAACTGCATTATTAGCCTCTTTTAGACCCTGGTTTGCGATCATCGAAACTTTTATACTTGATTCAGTAACCGATCTCGAGTTTTTGGCCACTTGCTGAACATTTGCTGACATTTCATTAACAACTGTTCTAGCGTGTTGGACCTCTTGGGATTGATTATCCGCCCCCGTTGCCAAATAGCCAATCGTCGTTGCTACATGCTCTGTAGCGGAAGTAGTTTCTTCGGAAGATGCCGACAATTCCTCACTTGATGCAGCAAGTTCATGGGAGGATTCCACGACTTTCTGTACTATAGTCCGTAAATTTTCAACCATTTTATTAATCATACCCGCCATTAAACCAATTTCATCTTTCGTAGTAATCCTAAGTTCTGCTACTGTTAGATCTCCATCGGCGACTTTGCCGATAGCTAGTGATATTACTTTGATAGTTTCAGTAATATTTTTAGAAATAATAAGAGCAATACCGATCCCCAATAAAATTGCAATCAACATAATAGCTATTACAATATATTGACCAGTTGTTTCAAGATTAACAGTATTTTCTACTGCTTTAATTCCATTGCTCTTATTTAAATTCACTAAAAAGTTTATATTTTCTTTGAAACCATCATATGCTATTCTATAGGAGTTATAGTGCATTAAAGCCTCATCTGCTTTATTATCTTTAACAAGTTGAATAATATCTTTAGTACCCTTTAAATAGTCAGCATATTCGATAGTAAATTTATCCCAATTCCGGCTTTGCTCGACTGAGCTAATTGTCGCCTCAAACTTATCCATGTTCTCTTTAACATCATTTATAGATTTATCTATATCTGATTTTGCTTCTTCTCGTGTTCCAATTAAGGTTATGTATCTTAATTGATTCCATCTTAGTTCGGCAAGACTAGCATCTACTTGACTAATATAACCCAGAGAAGGTAACAAATTAGTTGTAATAGAACTGACAACTACACTTATATTTCTTGCCACTATAATTCCGGTAAAACCTATTCCCGCCGTCAAGAGCAGAACAATAAAAAATGCCCCTAATAACTTTGTTTTAAGTTTCAAATTAATTCCACCTTTATCTGTACTAATTTTAGAAAGCATAGGTTTGTGCTACGGCAATAAAATAGATTCTTTCAACTCATTTTTAGTCCATATCTCTTTTTCTATTAACAGCCGGACTAATAGCTTCTGCCCCCAACTCCCGTTTGGCATATTGTACGCCAGCTCCGAGAAACAAATACAGCGCTCCGCTTAAGACAAATGCCCAATTAACTCCCAAAAGACTTGCCGCAAACCCTAACAACAACGCCCCTAAAGCGGTAACAGCCTTATTCATCAGATAAATACCCATAACTCGACCCATATAGTCTGGGGCCGTTGTAAGTTGCATTGCTGTAACAACACTATTGTTATAAGTCACTGTCGCAAATCCCAGTAATAACATCATAAAAAGAGCAAGTGTGGGATAACTCGTTAAACCGAAGAATAAGAAGGCACTACCTTGTAGAACGGCAAGTAAAATGGTGATCGTTTTCCCGACATTACTGCGTATTGCTGCGCTATTCATGGCCCCTAAAACACCGCCAATACCAAAGGCAGCAGTTAATAGTCCATAAAACTGAGGACCTTTACGGAGTATGGTATCCACATACGCTACCAATAAGCTGGTAAAAGGCATGATAAGTAAAGAAGAGATCATACCAAGATAAATTAACATTCTTAACTGATTATTATGCCAAATGTACAGGTAACCTTTGATCAGGTCTTCTTTGAAACTAGCATCCTCTTGATTTAATTCATTTTTAAATAGCGGCGATATCTTCATTAACATAACGGCAATTACAATGACTAGAAATGTAAACGTATTAATAAACATAAGTCCGGCAACACCGGTGAGTGGAATAAGAATACCGCCTAAAGCTGGTCCTACAATTCTAGCCAGATTGTTTCCAGTTGCATTTAAAGAAATAGCACTGGGAATATTTATACGTGGGACTAATTCCTGTAACAAAGCCTGCCTAGTCGTTTGATTAATAATTTGTGTTGTTTCTAAGGAAAAAATAAAAAACAGCACCAACAAATAACTAATATTTTCAGTCACTACTGCAATACTAAAACTTAAAGCAAATAGAAGAGCCACAAATTGAGTTACTCCTAATAAACGACGTCGGTTATACTTATCCACGAGCGGCCCGCCAAGAAATCCGAAAAGCAAGCGGGGAGCCATGCCCACGAATGCTGCTAGGCCTAAAGCAGTAACAGAACCAGTTATTTGCCAGACTAACCAGTTTTGGGCAACGAGTTGCATATGGTCGCCAAACTGGGAAGATGCATTACCTAATAAAAGCAACCGATAATTCCTAAAATGAAAAGCAGACCAAGGCATTGACTTAGGAATGCCGATTTTCAGTTTCATTGGCAATACTCTCCTCTTCCGAATAAAGCACTTTCGATCTTAATTGTATAACGTGCTAAATTCATCTGATTGAATTACCTTTCACCTTTCAACAGTGGTTCTATCAAGTAGCTTGGAAGTCTAATATAGAAAAAATACCCCCCGCATTTTGCTACGGGAGATCTAAGAGCTACGCATTTATTTATCTACTTGCTTATCTTTTTAAGATATTTTTCTACAATGGATGCATCCAATACAACATTTGGATCATATTCCGGTGCATCTTCAAGCTGTTCCAAATCATTGAGTCCACAATATTTATAAATTCGGTTGATTGCTGAAATTAAACGGACCGGTTTATTCGGGTCAGCATTAAAATGTTGGTGAATTGTATTAGGTGGCGTATAAATCACATCTCCCGCCTGCCAATCGTACCGTTTCACCTCGACCTGCAGCTTCCAATGATAAGTGTCGGTAATCTCCACATCACAATCCTGATGCAGATCGTAGCCCTTTCCCTCCAGAACATATAAACATTCTTCTGCCAAGTGACGATGTTTTCCCGAACGGCTGCCCGGCGGTATAATCTGCATATACGCATCAACAGTCTCCATCCGAGTATTCATCTGTTCATTTAAAAGGTGCTTTAACAATCCTTGGCGTGCCATTTCCCACGGCATTTCACTAGGTTTTACGATTTTCTTCCGTTTTGCATCCTGAACTGGCTTAGCTGTTGCATCATCCAATAGATCCTGATAAAAATTCTCCGATATGTTGCCTTGCTGCCATACTTTTGATTCATCCCATGACATAGTTATATCCTCCTTCCAAAATTTTATTTTTCGTCTTCTTCTCTGGCCTCGAAGCCTACACCTTCCGGAGTAGCCTCTGTTGCTCGAGGTTCAACAGTCTTCTGGAACAGCATATTCATAAACATATACATTGGCTTGGTCTTAATGACTAGGGCGCGAGCTGGTTTATGAGGGTTAGCATTAAAGTGTTGATGTACACAGTTGTTATGAACAATTGCCACATCCCCAGCTTCCCAAGCATAGCGAATTCCATCATGAATCTCGTAACCTGTTCCATCAAGAATATAAAAGGCCGCTTCGTTTACATGCCCATGTTTCTGAGATTTGCCCCCTGGACCATACTCTTCGAGATGAATATGGAACATTTGTGAGATGCCATCTTTCGGTTCCACGTAATGTTTACTGAACGCTTGAGGACCATCGTTGAATTTAATCTCATTTCCTCTCAATACGCGCGGCTGTGAGCGTAATCGTTCTAACTCTTGTTGCAAATTGTATTCACCAGAAATTCCTCTGACGAAAATACGATCCTTCTTACTGTGATAATGTGATTCTATACCCATATTTCTATCTCCTTCCGTAAACCCAAAAAGCCTATATTAAAAATCAACTAATTCCTAAATGTTTAGTATCCTCCCTTTCGTCAGATACCCAAATTTCAACCCTTAAATTCCGGGGCGTTCTCTAACTGCTCAAACCAGTCAAATCCCATGGCTTTGACGATCCTGCTGGTGCAAGAGACAAAACGAGCAGGGTTAGCTGAATCGGCATTAAAATGCTGATGATTGGTGTAGGGTGGAATATAGATAAAATCTCCTGCTTCCCACTCACATTTTTGTGGTTCAGTTTCCCAATCCCAGATATAATCATCTGCGCAGTCAAACTTAACATCCCAATGCAAATCGTAGCCTTTACCTTCAAGTACAAAGAGTATCTCCTCAGATAAGTGACGGTGTTTCCCAGATTGACCGGAAGGCTCTAGGTCTTGTTGATAGATATCGAGACAATACTCCTTAGTATCCATTGTGTCGTTCACCAAATGTTTGATTCGACCCTGAGGACTATCTTCCCATAACATCTCTTGGGATTTTACAATGGTCTTTTGTTTGGCATACATTTTTTTAAACTCTCGGGACTGCATTAAAGAATCTTTATAATAGGTGCCTTTTGCTTGTTCAGTCATTTTGCTCCTCCTCTTTAATACATAGACTCTCGGCATTCGCCGAGGCGGTTGGGCCAAGGGGTTCCTTGAACCAACCTTATAGCATTCCTCCTACTTTAGTGGGAGGAATTTTGCTTTTTCATACAGTCGAACTGGAAATTCACTAGTAATAAAAATTTTCTTAATCTGCCATAAAACGGCCAGAATTACTTGACTTTCCCAAAACGCCCCCATAATCGCGTGACGAGGGGTTTTATCCCTTTGATTACAAAATATGGGGTGATCTGTTTGAAGCCAATACTTGTTTCTCATAAAACATATCAGGATTCCGTTCTCCTTCGTCTCCGCCAACATTATTCCGGCGGGGTCTTTGTCATCGTTAATGATGACTGGCATTTGGTCGTGAAGCTCTGGATGACTGATTTGTCTTACATCACGACTCTGCTTC
>NZ_JUEE01000101.1:0-6680 GCF_000802135.1 Desulfosporosinus sp. BICA1-9 | reverse complement strand
TCAGAAAGATCGTTTACCAAGTGGCTATAATTATCTGAGTATCTCTTTAATAAGTCATAATAAAACTCTTGTTTATTGCCTAGTCGAATTAGAGTGTTATAAAAATCTAATATCTGAATAGTTTCACTGGGAATCGCCTTAATGGATTCCCCTATATTTTCCACACTCTTTCCTAAGAGCCATTTTTCAAGGGTTTCCAGCAAAAGCTTTGGATCAATGGGTTTAGAAATATAATCATTCATACCGGACTCGATACTTTTTTCCCGATCACCACTAAGTGCATTTGCAGTCATTGCAATAATCGGCAACTCCGAACTTGAATAGGTTTTTCTAAGGATTCCTGTGGCTTTATATCCATCCATAATAGGCATTTGCACATCCATAAGAACTGCATCGAATTTATTGGCACGGACATGTTTAATGGCTTCTTCACCATTACTAGCAATACTTACCTGAATACCGACTTGCTCTAAAATATCCTTTGCAACCAATTGATTGATATCATTATCTTCAACAAGTAGCACACGTTTATCCGCAAGCGCCCTTTGATGCATAATGTGGCTTTCTTCATTTGGGACTTTATTCGCTTGACTCAATGATGTTCCTTTTAAAGCATTCATAACCGCATCAAACATTAAGGATTGATTAATCGGCTTCACTAAGAAATTCTTAACTCCCAATTGGTTTACTTGATTATAATAACTTTCACGTCCGGTAGCACTCACGAAGATAGTTTTGGGCAATGTGATTTCGGTATTAGCTATTAACCTTTTATACAATTCAAGCCCTGACAATTCAGGGAGATTAAAATCGATCACAAGAAGATCATAGTCTTCCTTTTGAAGCAGTTCAATGGCTTCAAAAGGATCTCTAAGCGCTGTGACCTCAAAGGAAAAGGAACGAAGCATTCTTTCAAGGATGATCAATGACGTTTTATTATGATCTACCACTAAGACTTTTTTTCCTTGTAAATCCGGATAGTCTGAATAACTGGGTTTAATCACATCTAAAACTTTATCAAATTGGATAACAAATTGAAAGGAAGCACCTTCACCAAAAACGCTTTCTACCCAAATCTCACCTTTCATAAGTTCTACCAGTTGCTTTGAAATGGTTAAACCAAGCCCTGTCCCACCATATTTTCTGGTCATTGAACCATCTGCCTGGGTAAACGACGTGAACAGTCTTCCGATATGCTCCTCTGGTATCCCAATCCCTGTATCGGTAACACTAAAATGGAGTTTAACTTTGTTTTCTGTTTCATCGAGAACCCTTACCGAGACATTGACTTCTCCTTGGTTCGTGAATTTTATTGCATTGGTCGTCAAATTAGATAGGATTTGTTCTAAGCGAAGTGGATCCCCGATTAATACGTCCGGAACGGCTTCCCCTATATCAAAATTAATATCAATACCCTTATTCGTAGCAGAAATTGTATATAAATTTGATACATTCTCTAGTACCTTATCGATATTAAATTCGATGTTTTCTATTTCAAGTTTCCCGGCTTCAATTTTTGAAAAATCCAGAATATCATTGATAATTCTAAGGAGTATTGTAGAGGCTCCCTCTATTTTCGAAACATAATTTTTTTGGTGATCTTTTAAATCAGATTGACCTAGCAAATGAGTAAGTCCCATAATTGCATTCATAGGTGTTCTAATTTCATGACTCATATTGGCCAGAAATTGGCTTTTTGCCTGGCTTGCTTCTTCTGCTTCTACCATAGCAGCCTTTAGCTCGACTTCGGTCCGTTTTCTTTCAGTTATATTTTGCAAAACCCCTATAAACCTTAGTATTTTTCCAGATTCATCCTTTTTTATGACTTTTCCTATGAATGAAAACCAACTATTTGGATCTTCTTTTAATCGAACCTCAGTATAAAAGTCTTCTCCTATCACCAGCGAATTATCGTCATTAATCGGGGCAAGATTCGAGAGATCTTTTCCGTATACGAAATCTTCCAATTGCCCATTGAACTGAACCCAATCGCACTCTTTGATGAGATCCTGCTGATACCCCGGCGCATTGATTAATTTAAGGAAAACGCCATTAACCACCAAGGCATTATTGGCACAATCTGAATCATATAACCCAATATGCGATGCTTCCATCGCAATTCTGAATCTATCTTCCGAAATAGCTAAACTATTAGTGACCTCTGTTAAGGCTAGGGTTCGATCTTTAACACGACACTCTAGTTCCACATTTAATTGAATCAACTCTTTTTCAGCCTTTTGACGTTCTTTGATTTCGCTGTTAAGTGCTTGTACATTCTTACGAATATTACGTGCCATTTGGTCAATGGTATTAGCAAGGATTCCAACCTCATCTTTACTAGCCTTAAGGTCCTTTGGTATCTCAATATTTGTACCATCAGAGTCCTGGATAATTTCAACCATTCGAGTTAACGGTTTTGTCATCACATTCGTCATTTTGTTAGCCGCAATGAAAATTAAAAGGCTAGCAAACAATGCACCCCCGAAAATTAAGAATAATAAAAACCTCATAGCTTCTGAAGATTCACGATTTTCTAATCCTATTGCTAAATATAAGCCCTCAGTATTAGGTATTTGAGAATAAATTAGATAATTTGTTTCCCCTTGTGGAGTAGTAATTTTCACTTCTCCTGTAGGCTTAACTGAGATTAGTTCTTTAAAATTTTTAATATCCGGTATTGGCCGTTTTTCCATATCCGGATTTATAATTTTGCCTCTTGAATCGAAAAACCAAATTTTTGTAAATTGGCTCATTTTCTCTTTTCCAAATGATCCCATTAATTGTTTAATCCGTACGCTAATGATGGTTAATCCCTTTACTTTACCCTCATTATCTATAACCTTTGTACCAATATAGATAATATAGTCACCATCCCTGTCATCAACAATAGGTTTTGATATCAAAGTAAGTTTATCTCCAGCTAATAATTCCTTCTCAAAACCAACCGACGGTTTAATATTACTGGGGTTATTATCATATTCAGCACCAGTCACCCACTTGTATTTCATGGATAGCCATACATCCTGATGTCTAATCATTTGATTGTCTATCTCTCTCTTGATACTATTAAATTCTCCTTTTTTAAGTATCTCCGAACTGGCAATGTGTTCTAACATATTGCCTTGACTATCAAACCGCTCTCCAAGATATTGTGCTTCACCATCAACAACCTGTAAACCGATATGACTAATAAGGGGTTTTACAATGTTGCCCACTTGATAATATAAAATAGCACATATTAGAATCAGAACTATAAACATAAGCAGAGTATAAGTTGCTCTTAGTTTATGTTTGAAGGATTTATTGACAAAATTCTTTTTCAAACAATACTCATCTCTTTTCTTCGTAATAAATCTCCCTAAAAGTCTTTTACTGCTTCGACAAATGCACTGCCTGTTCCTGCTGTTTTGACAATTTCAACACCAACAGCTCGATTAGCATTTAAAATAGGTTTGCAGGATTTCTACAAATTACAGAGAATTATATAAAATTATCTGTGAAAAAAATGCTTTAAGTCGTTTTTCAGAAGACAGGAAGTGTAATTGTACTAAAAGAGTCGAAGCTGGCAACTGACGGAGTCACATTTGGTCAATGTTGGGGTAGCACGGGAGGTTATGTATCATAAAAACTGCGCATCGAAATTATTATATTTATTGGATCCTAGGATTGCTATTATTTTTGCTAATTAATCCATCTCACGTCACTGCTGCTCCCCCTGTCATAAAAACGATCAACGTGGTTATGGATGACAACTATCCCCCTTATTCTTTTCGCAACAATCAGGGTGATTTGCAAGGAATCACGATTGACCAGTGGAAACTCTTTGAGCAAAAGACTGGGATAAAAGTGAATATCACCGGGATGACCTGGAATAAGGCCTATCAGAGTATGATGCAAGGCGACTTCGATGTCATTGATACCATCTCCTATAATGATGACAGAGTTAAGATTTTTGATTATTCAAAGCCCTATGCCACGATTGAAGTCCCCATATTCTTTCAGAAAAATATTTCCGGGATTACCGATGTCAATTCTTTAAAGGGATTTACGGTAGCCGTGAAAAAAGGGGATAACAGTATCAATGTTCTCAAAGAACATGGCATCACCAATATTAAAGAATATGATACGACCGAAGCTGTTATCCAAGCCGCTAAAGATCAGAAGGCCGTGATATTTACGCTGGGAAAAGCCCCGGCCCTCTACTATCTGTACAAACTGGGAATCCAAGATAATTTTAATTATTCAAGCGCTACCTTATACACCAGCCAATTTTTCAGAGCTATTAAAAAAGGGCATTCGGGGTTTATGCCTGCCATTAATGATGGATTTGCGCAGATTTCTGAGAGTGAATATCAGGCCATTGATAAAAAGTGGTTTGGCTTGACGAGTGCACCCTTCTATGTAAATCCCTTATTCAGAGTGATTGTGATCATTGGGGTTGCCGCTTTTCTGGTGGCCTTGGTGTTGTTTATCTGGAATAGGACGCTTCAACGGATGGTCAAGCAAAAAACCGGTGAGCTGTGGAGTGCTTTCAGCGCAATAAAACAAGTTGAAGAAGAAATCAGAGAATTAAATGCCGAGCTCGAACGCAGAGTCCTGGAAAGAACAGCCCAACTGGAGGACCTAAATAGTGAGCTTGAAGAAAGTAATGCGCTGCTTGAGGAGGAGATCGTCAAGCGTGAGAAGGTTGAAGAAGACATCCGGAAATTGAATGAGGAACTTGAAGATAAGATCAAAATGCGTACGAGTCAGCTAGATGAGCTCAATGCCGTCTTGGAACAACACAATACTTTGTTACATGAATCTCAAAAAGTAGCAGGTTTGGGGAGCTATGTTATAGATCTCCAAACGAGAGAGTTAAGGCCTTCACCAGAGGTTCATGAGATTTTTGGAGTTGATTCGACCTATCCGAACACGCTGGATGCTTTGCTGGAGATTATTCATCCAGATTGGCGAGCCAAAGCTTTCAGTTTTTCTTCTAAGAGGCAGCTTGACCAAGACCGATTCGATTATGAGTACAAAATCATCCGTTTTTCTGATCGAGAGGAACGCTGGGTGCATGGCTTTGCAAAAGTTGAGTTTGATGACCTAGGCAATGCGATTCGTTTAATTGGCATGATTCAGGATGTGACGGATACTAAGCTTTCTGCAGAGAAAATTCTTTATCTAAGCTTCCATGATCAACTGACTGGTCTCTATAACCGGCGATTTTTCGAAGAAGAGTTAAAACGACTCGATGTCAAAAGAAATTATCCCTTGACTCTTGTGATGGCAGACGTCAATGGGCTTAAGCTGATTAATGACTCCTTTGGCCATGCTACCGGAGATGAACTTCTTAAAAACGTTGCCGAAGTGCTGCGTAAAGGCTGCCGAGCAGATGATATTATTGCCCGACTCGGTGGAGATGAATTTGTTATCCTATTGCCTAAGACGGGCGCTGTTGAAACAGAGCAAATTCTCAAACGAGTTAATGCTTTAGCTACCCAGGAAAGAGTAGGTTCAGTCGAATTATCCATTTCGTTTGGCTATGAAACTAAACGGAACGAGATCAAGGATATTCATGAACTACTTAAAAAAGCCGAAGATTATATGTACAAGAGAAAACTCTTTGAAGGCCCAAGTATGCGCGGGAAAACGATCGAGACGATTATCCGAACTCTTCACGAAAAAAACAAACGAGAAGAACAGCACTCCTACCGAGTTTCTGCACTCTGTCAAAGTATGGGGGAAGCCCTTGGTTTGATGGAAGGAGAAATACAGGAACTAAAAAACGTCGGCTTACTTCATGATATAGGCAAGATCGCCATCGACGAAGAAATACTTAATAAGCCCGGAAAACTGACCAATGCTGAATGGGCTGAAATTAAACGTCATCCGGAAATCGGTTATCGTATTCTGAGTACGGTCAATGGTATGGCGGAAATGGCGGAATACGTGTTGGCTCATCATGAACGCTGGGATGGCTTAGGCTATCCGAAGGGTTTAAAGGGCGAGGAACTAGCACTTCAAACTAGGATTATTGCCATTGCCGATGCCTATGATGCCATGACAAGTGCACGAAGCTATCGAGATGCTTTACCCGATGAAGTCGCTATTGCAGAACTTCAGAAGAATGCCGGGATTCAGTTCGACCCAGAGTTAGTGAAGCTATTTATTGACAAAGTTGTCAACGCATCTTCCATACTAAAGAGGGGAAATTGACTCACTGGAGCCCTCCATTGTGGATACGCTTCGTCTAAAAGATACCATAAGTATCTTAAGGTCAAGTCTTTCGCGATCAGTAAAAGTATACCAGGTCTGAGTGCTTGAGACATCATGAGTCTAGAGCGTGAAGCTACAGCAAGCAGCCTGTACAATATTTTCCGTTGTACTTTCCCGTGGAAAAATAACGAATTAGCTAGTTATCACGAGATTTAAGCGAAAATACATCTTGAATAAAGACACGGGTGTAGGAAGATTGATCTTCCTACACCCGTGTTTCTATGTTTGTCCGTCCGTCTTACAATCAAAAAGAGAGCAGTTAGCCTAGAGTAAACGAGACACATACCGCTAGTTATCTGGTCAACTTTTTATCCTGACCTCAAAGGCCAGAATATCGCTCCTTGACTCGTATAATTTTTCTTCAAATACCTTCTTAAACCAAGCAGTTCTGTTTTTGGTGGGCGGATACTGATAGAACT
>NZ_JUEE01000100.1:0-18119 GCF_000802135.1 Desulfosporosinus sp. BICA1-9 | reverse complement strand
CTGTTGACGGATCACTTCTTCTTTAACTTCCCACGCCACCTGATGGTGTTCCTTCATAAAGTTAGGAAGAAATGAGGTAGCTTTTCCACACTCGCAACATTTAAATCGATAGATTGATAGGACGTACGCCTTTAACAAGGTATACACGATTCGTTTAAAACTTCCATGTTTATGCAACATCGCCCTTGCCAAGCAATGAGGACACACCTTAGGACGCAAGTGATTAGGACAACCATGGACAAACTTTTCAATATATAACTGGACAGTCCATATTTCTTCATGTAAACTCAAATTGGTAGTAACCAATGGGAAAGAGGAAACTAGGCTGGCCGGCCAATGATGTTTCCTCTTTCTTTTATCCTTCTTTTCAGATTGTCATGCGATCTACTTTGACACATGACAACCATTATCCAACGGCAACGCCAAACAAGTCAAGAAAAAGACGCTCCTTTAACGTCAGTTAAAGTGAGCGCCCACACCATATCCTAATGAGTACGCTGCAACTAATATTGCAGTAGCAGGATAAAAAGTTGAGTTAAGTATGAGCTGACCTAGAATGTTTTGGGCCCAAGGGCTTGCATATATGCCTGCCAGTTTTATAAAAATAACTATCAAATAAACCGAGTACAATAAATTCACCTATCCATGTAACACATGTAGCAAATAGAAAAAATACAAGAAAAGTCGAGAGTTTGATGTCTCTATTCTTATATATAGTAAAGGCCGTGATTCCAACTCCAATAATGGCTAGAAGACAATACCAGTATATGCTTAGCATAGATACCTCCAAAATGCTTGTGTTATCCATGTTATGAGATAAATTCATACTAAATAGGTGACAACTATTATCGTTTGTTTAAGCTCTACATAATATTCCTTCACACGAAGTATTTCTTTTTCAGTTTGAAAGAGTTACTTAAGATGATTGGTTTTCCACTAGACAAAATATACTGAATATTATAACATATTGGTAATACCACAAGATTGCATATATATTACCAGAATGGAATAGAGGTATTACATGGAAGAAGCATTAAAGTCGCTAGCACGCTCATCGGATCTTGTAGAAAACAAATTAATTAGAGCAGTTCTTTTTGGAGAGTTCCCACCAGGGAGCGAACTTCCTCCTGAACGTGACCTAGCTGCTAAGCTGGGAGTTGGGCGCCCAACTTTGCGCGAAGTTATTCAACGCCTTGAGCGGGACGGGTGGTTTACTGTCCGCAAGGGCCAACAAACGTTAGTCAAGGATTTTTGGCGTGAAGGAAACCTGAATACTCTTGTAAATATTGTGCAAAGTTCTGAAGAAGTTCCTGAAGATTTTATTATTAACTTATTGGAGGTAAGGGCAGTTCTGGCTCCGGCTTACGTAAAAGATGCTGTTCTTTGCAGTCCGGCTAAGGTAGTAGCAGCACTTAGTGAGATTGATGAACTTCAAGACAATGCTGAAGTACTTGCCTTATTTGATTGGCAGTTACAAAAAAGATTTGTAGATTTGGCCAAAAACCCAATTTATCGACTTATCCTAAATAGTTTTGGAGCTATTTATGTTCAAGCTGCCCGACGCTACTTTATGGTGAGCGAAAATCGTCTTCTATCACGACAATTCTATCAAAACCTCTTGGCTACGGCTATGGCATCAGATTATCAAGGGGCCGAAAGGGTGACCAAGGAGGTTATGGAAGCAGTTCTTAACTGCTATAAGAAGCAGATTAAGTGAGGGGAAGAGTGGAGGTTTCATTATGAGACGATGGAACGGATGGGGGGACGATACCGTCGATTTTGATGTTCCCCAAGCGGCGAGTGAGTATTTGGCTAAGTTGATAGGACCGGCTGCACGGCCCAAACAAATTTCTTTAGAAGAGATGCTGGAAATGGTACCGGCATCACGTCTGCCGGAACATCGCTTGGTAAGTGCTGGCAAAGAGGAACGTGTCCGCCATTCTACCGGACAAAGTATGTCAGATTGGATATATTTCCGTGGTGGGTTAGTGCCCGTTTTTCCTGATGGAGTAGCCTTTCCGGAATCTGATCACGATGTACGCGAGATACTACGTTTTGCTAAAGAAATAAAGGCTCAGGTAATTCCGTACGGTGGGGGCACTAGTGTCGTTGGTCACCTGACCGTGCCAAAGGGCGAGCAGTGGTGTGTAATCACGGTCAACATGGGGCGAATGTGTAAGCTGCTGGAACTTGACAAACAAGGATGCCTTGCAACATTTCAGGCAGGAATACGGGGACCGGACTTAGAGGCTGCTTTAAGGGCGGAGGGATTTACTTTAGGTCACTATCCGCAGTCCTTTGAATTATCGACTTTGGGTGGATGGGTGGTTACCCGTTCTGCGGGACAATTATCCATGGGATATGGGAGAATTGAACGTTTATTTGTCGGAGGTGAAATGGAAACTCCGGTTGGCACAGTAAAGATACCTGCTTTTCCGGCTTCCGCTGCCGGACCTGACTTGAGAGAATGGATTATGGGTTCCGAGGGCAGACTGGGAATTGTCACAAAATGCACGGTTAAAGTGACTGTGCTACCAGAGGCAGAGATTTTTCCCGCAGCTTTTTTCCCAGGAAGGGAAGAAGGCGTCTCAGCTGTACGAGCACTGGCCCAAGCTGGGATTCCCCTTTCTATGCTAAGGCTAAGCTTACCCGAGGAGACAACGACAACCTTAAGTCTTAAGCATGGGTGGCAAATGGATCTCTTGTACCGCTGGCTTGCTTGGAACGGTATTAAAGAAGAAAAAACCATGCTTCTTTATGGGGCTGTGGGTACCCATGAAAAAGTGAACTGGACATTGCGTAAGGCTAAAGAAATTATTAAGCAACACCAAGGAGTCTATGTTGGTACGTCGGTTGGTAAACACTGGTACAAAGGCCGTTTTAAATTGCCTTATATACGCAATAATCTTTGGGATCTCGGCTACGCAGTTGATACGTTAGAAACGGCTGTTACTTGGAAGAAGGCTTCTTCAACAAGAAAAGCAATTGAAGAAGGCTTGCGTAATGGCTTAAAAGAATTAAATGAAAAAGTTCACGTATTTACTCATCTTTCTCATGTCTATCCTCATGGTACAAGTCTCTATGTTACATACATATTCAGGCTGGCAGATTCCCCGACTGAGACTATGTGCCGCTGGCGGGCCTTAAAAAAAGCAGCGAGTGAAGCAATAGTTAGAATGGGAGCAACTATTACTCACCAGCACGGTGTCGGAATTGATCATCAACCCTATTTACTTGCTGAAAAGGGTGAACTAGGAATGACGATGATTTCTTCTCTGTGCCGAACCTTAGATCCCGAGGGCATGATGAATCCCGGAAAATTAGTCAAATAGGGGGGAGGATATCGTGAAACGTGATCAGATTTTCTCAGAACTGAAAAAAACATGGGACATTATTATAGTTGGAGGAGGAATAACTGGAGCTGGGGTGTTTCGTGAGGGGGCGAAGGTAGGTCTTCGCTGTCTGCTTTTGGAACAACGCGATTTTGCCTGGGGTACTTCCAGCCGGTCCGGTAAGATGGTCCATGGTGGTTTGCGTTATTTAGGGCAGGGTCAAATTAAAACTACTTGGCATTCTGTTAGGGAAAGAGAAAAGCTGTTGCGGGATTATGAGGGAATGGTCGAATCGATTGGGTTTCTTGTCCCTTACTATCAAAATGACCGTTTCACTCCCTATTTGCTTGGCGCGGGTCTGACAGTATATGACCTTATGGCATTTCGATATGACCATAGTCAATTAGATGCCTTGAGTTTTGGCATGCAGGTCCCCGCGCTGGATAGGCACGGATTAACTGGCGGAGTTCGTTTTAGAGACGCTCGAACAGATGATGCCCGCTTGGTGTTGAGAGTAATTCAAGAAGGCGTAAGTTTAGGAGGCATAGCTCTTAATTATGTGAAGGTAGAAGAAGTATGTAAGGATAAGACCGGTAGAGTACAAGGTGTAACCCTGAGAGATGAAGTAAGTAAAAAAAACATAGAGTTACAGGGGCAAGTGGTAATCAATGCAACTGGTGTTTGGGTGGATGAATTGCGTTCTCAGATGGGCCGATCTCCTCGCATGCGTCGACTGAGGGGAAGTCATTTAATATTTCCAAGCTGGCGTTTCCCTTTGGCTCAGGCAGTAAGCTTCTTCCATCCTGCTGATAACCGATCGGTTTATGTACTCCCCTGGGAAGGGATAACCCTAGTCGGAACGACTGATGTTGACCATGATCAATCTCTAGCTGAGGAACCGCACATCAGTAAAAATGAAGGGGAATACCTCTTGGAAGGGGTTGGGAAAAACTTCCCGTCTCTTAACCTAACAGCCAAGGATATCATATCCACCTTTTCTGGGGTGCGTCCTGTAATAAACACGGGTAAAGCTAATCCTTCAAAAGAATCACGGGACCATGTTATTTGGAATGATAATGGATTGGTAACGGTAACCGGAGGAAAAATGACCACCTTCAGCTTACTGGCCAGAGAAACCATGACCAAGGTACGGAAGCATATTCATACAACGGGGGTTACTAAGGGAAACAATCATCAAATGTCAATGGGAACTGACCAGTTAATTATCGACAATCAAGAAGGAGCTACTTATCAACGGTTAGCTGGACGCTATGGTTATGATAATGGGAAGGCCATGCTACAGCAGGCGGATGGGAGAGAACGGGAAGTTATCCCGGGTACCGATATTATGTGGACTGAGTTGTGCTGGGCAGCCCGCCATGAGGGAGTCGTTCACTTAGAAGACCTCATATTACGAAGAGTGCGTTTGGGTTTATTGGTTCCAAACGGAGGCGCTGAAGTGATGCAGCGCATCCGTCAAATCGTACAGCCAGAACTAGGCTGGGATGATACACAGTGGGAACATGAAGAAACTAATTATTTAGAACTTTGGCGGAGCGCCTATAGCCCTAGTTTAGTTACTTCACGTTCATGAGCCATCTCTATGGCAAAACCTATGTGGATAAGCCAGTTTATTCCACTATTGAAGTTCAAACATTGGACATTAGAGGAGCTAAATAAGGTATCTGAGGATTTGGAAATCTGAGATCATGTTTCGATCTAGGAGGTGAGATTATGAGCGAAGGAACTCTTCTAGCTATTGATGTAGGGACCCAAAGCGCAAGGGCTTTAGCCTTTGATCTAAAAGGTCAGTTGATCGATCAGGCTCAAGTCGTCTATCCAGTACCCTACCATTCACCCCATCCGGGGTGGGCCGAACAGGATGCTAACCACTATTGGGAGAGCTTAGCTGAATCTTGCCATAAATTATGGAGCGGAGGGAAAGTATCCAAAGAATCTATAGCAGGGGTTTCGCTTACTTCTCAGCGAGGTACAGTAATAAACCTCGATAATAGTGGGCAGCCGCTCCGCCCTGCTATCCTCTGGCTCGATCAAAGGCGCGCCAAAAAACTTCCAAACCTAGGGCCAATCTGGAAAACTATTTTTAAAATTTCTGGTCTTAGTGAGACTGTGTATACTCTTCAGTCTGAGGCTGAGATCAATTGGTTGAGGGAAAACGAGCCTGAAATTTTGGAAAAAACTGCGCATTTTCTTTTCCTATCCGGTTATCTAAGTTATAAATTAACGGGAGAATTTGTAGACTCAGTAGGATGTATTGTCGGTTATGTACCGTTCGATTATCGTAAACAGACTTGGCCTTCGCCGAACCACTGGAAGTGGAAGGCTATTCCGATCATGGCCGATGTCTTTCCTAAATTGGTCCCCCCTAGTAGCACTATGGGGTACATTTCCGCTCAAGCAGCCGCACTTACTGGTTTGCCGAAAGGATTACCCCTCATTGCCGGAGCTTCAGATAAAGCCTGCGAGGTGCTTGGTTCTGGTTGCCTTGAACCTCATCAAGGATGTATTGGTTTTGGTACTACCGCAACTATAGGCATTAATTCTAAACATTATGTTGAGCCTATTCCCCTTGTTCCCCCTTATCCAAGCGCTAATCCAGGTGCCTATAACTTGGAAGTTCAAACTTTTCGGGGCTTTTGGATGGTTTCGTGGTTTAAAGAACAGTTTGCCTTGAAAGAACAAGAAATTACACTGGAGAGGGGAGTTTCCACAGAATCGTTGTTGGAAGAAATGGCGGCCAAGGTTCCCCCAGGTTCTCTGGGGCTGCTTTTGCAACCCTTTTGGTCTCCCGGTCTTAGATATCCTGGTCCTGAAGCTAAGGGGTGCATCATCGGCTTCGGAGGGGTACATAAGAGAGAACATATTTACCGAGCACTGTTAGAGGGATTAGTTTATTCTATGCGTGAAGGAAGAGAACGCATTGAGAAACGTAGCAAAGTGCCAATCACAGAACTCTCTGTGTGCGGAGGAGGCTCGAAAAGCGATCAGGTGATGCAGATCACTGCAGATGTTTTTAATCTCCCGGTACGTAGAGCGAGTGTGATTGAAGCTTCTGGCCTTGGAGCAGCTGTTTTGGCAGCAGTGGGTTCTGAACTCTATCCAGATATTGAGACAGCAGCTCGGGAAATGACAAGCTTAGGAAGGGTATTTGAACCAAACCCTCAAGCCGTCAAGATCTATGATGAATTATTCAAGAAGGTCTATTCCAAAACATACCGGAGGCTGCGTCCATTGTACAAGGTAATTCAAACCGTTACCGGGTATCCAGAAATTTCCGGAAAGATCGGTTAAATCACATGAACAAGGTACTTTGTTTGATTCCTCTAAATACGCAATCCTCTCGGAAAGCAGCCTGTATTGTCCCTTCAACCAAGAACTTATTCGTCCAACCGAATATGCATCGACAATAGCAAGCTAGGATACTTCTCTTAAGACACTAATTGCTACAGGCGGTGGCTGAACAACGACATTATCATGTATAGTTATTTTGCAGTAATTCTTCTTTCGAGAAACTTATCATAACCATATATTAGACTGAAAGCTAGCAAATATACGATTGGTGAATAGGGTATGACTTTCCATTTTGGATACACGGAAATTCTATAGGGCACGACAATCAAAATCTCAAAGAGTGTAAGTGCAGTAGACCAAAAAGCAATGTATAACATGACTGAATATCTTGATCTCGGTGCAAATTTTAAAAATGCAATTGCCAGACTTGGAAATACTAATATGCCTGACCAAAAGCTATACCACCCTCTGTATGGTACACTTACAATGTAGTACATTGAAAACTGTTTGCAAAGAAGCATATCGCTGCTCATTGATAGTGCAATAACCATTATTACGACTAAACCATCAACAAAGGTTAGTTTATGTTTTGCGACAGAAGCAACTGCCATAACAAAAAATACTGCTACCATAGTCCAGTACGGAACGTAAAACAATTAATCACCCCTATTTACTGTTGCAGTAAGTTAAATATAATTTTGTTTAGGATGCCCAGGATTTCATGAAAAATCCGAAGTGTTTGGGTGTGACGCCGGTGGCGAATGTTTTACCCAATAGGGCTAGCTTAGTTATGATTATGAGGCTGTAACAAACTTGTTTTGGAAGTTTGTTACAGCCTCATTTGTCCTAGAACTTTATAAATGTAGAATAATTAAAAATATCAAAATTAGTTGCTTTAATTGAGTCCAATAATTGGCCACCAGACTAAAGAGGTGATCACCATAACAATCAAGGAGGCTAAAGTAAGCCAAAGGCCTGCTCGTAACATATCCTTAGGGGTATATACCCCGGTCGTGTAGGTAATGATACTGGGAAGGGTTTGCACTACGAGGAGAAGTCCAAATAATGTAGCGATGTTTATAGTCATTGCTACTAAGAGAGGGTTTAACCCAAGTTTTAGGGCGATTTGCAGCATGATAGGTATTAAAGTCAGCACTACGGTGGAAATGTTTGTAACAACAAGGTGATAAAAGTGAGTGAGAACGATTAGAAGAACTACTAGGAGTAGAGGGTTAGATAACCCTGCTTGTAGTCCGGGAAAGGATAACAGTTTTCCGGCTAAGAAATCTGCGGCACCCGAGTTATTAAGGGCGGAGGCCATAGATAAGCTGGCTCCTATCATAATGACAGTTCCCCATTCAATGTCTTTTAATTTATCCCAACCAGTAATTCCAATACCAGGTAAACCCATGAGGACTGTGGCCAATATTGCGGGGACTGCAGTTGGTAATTTATGAAATGATTCAGTCATCCAAAGACCGACGGTAAGAGCTAGGATCATGAGGCATTTCTTTTCTTGGCTTGTAAAAAGCCCTAATTCCATAAGCTCGATGCGTAAGTGATTAATCTCTAATTTTCCTGTTTCTGGGGGGAATAGCCTTGGGAGGATCAACCAGGTAATCGGGATCATGAATAACCATATTGGCCAGGTAATTTTTATCCAAGTAAAATAATAAATCTCTTGACCAAGAATATTGCGTAAAAGATCAGCAGTTAATACATTAGCCAGAGCAGCAGGTAGCAAACCGACACCGCTAATACTTGTTCCAAAAGCAAGGCCAAGGATTAATAACTTTGCTATGTTCGAGTTATAAGAGAGTTTCATCGAAATGATGACTGCCATAACAGCAGGTAAAAGGAGAGTTGTCCGCACCGCTGTTGCTGGAATGAATAAGCTTAATACCTGGGGCGCTAGCAATACTCCCAGCAAAACTCCATGAATACTTCCTCCAAATCGGATGATAGCGTAATTGGCAAAACGTTTTCCTAAGGTCGTACTATTTACCCCTTGAGCCATCATAAATCCAGCCATGATTAAGAAGGTAGACCCATTGGAAAAACCAATCAAAGCAGTATCTAGGGAAGTTGCATTCAGGATAGGTAGAGCAGCAATCACCAAAAGAGAAGTAAGTGCTAGAGGGATTGGTTCTAGTACCCATAACCAAACCGAGGCACCGGTGATTCCAATTGTAGACCGAAGGGACCAAGAAAGATTTCCTGGAAGAGTAATCAAAATTAATAGAAAGATAACACAAGCGAATAGTAATTCGAGATATACTCGTAGCTTAAGTTTTGGTTTTGGTTTGGGATGAGTGTTAGTGTAAAGCATATCTAAATACCTGCCATCATCAGAATTTTCTGAGTAATTTTGTTACAGTTTATCATTTATTTAATAAGTTTAAAGCCTTTTGACCATATTGGTTAAATTTCATAGAGAGATAAGGAAGAATTTACAATTAAATAGTATCTAATTGTTATCGTAATTTTAAAGGAAATATAGAGACTTTTGTCGAAACTTTAACAGTTGTAAATTTAATAAGTAGAGGGATGGTATACTTTGGCTCGTTTAGAAGATGATTTCACAAATATCAATACAAAATTAAGCAATCCTGCTTATGTTCCTGAAAAAATATATGGAGGGTTACGCACTCTTACCTCATCTGGATTAGGGTGGCTGAAAGACAGTGTGTTTCTATTCACAACTTTAGCAATATTGCTAAAGTCGGTTCTTTTTATCGGGCTTATTAATAATGAGAATGCAACTAGGTATAGTCATCTAAAAGCTTTTTATAGTTTTAGCTCTTCGCCGCCGTTAGAGGTTTACGTTGCTTTTATTGTAATAATATTGAGTTTTGCCTTTTCATTTAAGAGCAGGGCCCGTTTCTGGTTTCTGTTAAGTTGTAATAGTTTGTTTTCCTTCTTAATCGTTGCAGATTTAATGTATTATCGTGGCTACAGTAGCTTCGTTACTCCCTATTTACTAAGTCAAACAACGAATCTTGACAATCTTTTTAGTAGTGTAATATCAATGTTGCGTCAAGTTGACCTTTTGTTTATCCTTGATCTGATAGTTTTACTGGGTATCGGTATTAAGCATAAGACGTTCTATGTTAAGACACAAAGAAATATTGTTACCCTGTTTATCCTTTTTGTGCTTTCAATCTCGTATATCTATTATCAACATGTTCAAATGGATCTTAGAGGGAATGGCGAAACGATGCTGTTTAGAGTTGCTTGGTCTCCAAATCAAACAATGTCTAACCTTTCGCCGCTAGGATATCATGGTTACGACATATATAACTATCTTAAAGATAGTAAGGCTCCTAAACTAACCCCCGAGGAGAATCAGAACATTGAAAATTGGTTTGTCCAAAACCAAGAGAACTTACCTGCCAATCAGTATCAGGGGATGTTCAAGGGTCAAAATCTGATTATGATTCAAGTTGAGTCACTCGAGACATCTGTGATAAACCAAAAAATTAATGGTCAAGAAATTACTCCTAATTTAAATAAACTTCTAGCCAATAGTTTATACTTTTCTAATTTCTACGAACAAGTCCATAATGGCTCAAGCTCGGATGCCGATTTATTGGCTAACACTTCAGTATATCCGGTGCGTACTGGTGCTACCTTTTTTAGATTCCCTTACGACACCTACAATTCACTGCCCAAGCTCTTGAGAGAGGATGGGTATAGTACCTTAGCCATTCATCCTGATAAAGGATCGTATTGGAATTGGATGCCTGCCCTGACGGCCATGGGTTTTGAAAAGACGATGGATGAAATGCAATTTAATACGGATGAGAAAATCGGCTTGGGGATCAGCGATGGCAGCTATTTTAAACAACTAGTGCCCATCATTTCAGAACAGAAGCAGCCTTTCTATAATTTTATGGTTACTTTAACAAGTCACAATCCTTTTGACTTACCTGATCAGTATCGATCACTTGTTCTAAGTAAAGATTTTAATAAGACGAAGTTGGGCGGTTATTGCCAAAGTATTCGCTATACCGATGAACAAATTGGCATTTTTTTGGAGTCGCTCGACCAAAGCAGGGTTTTAGATAATACGGTGGTTGTTATCTACGGTGATCATACAGGAGTGCACAAATACTATAATGATGAGGTCAAAGAAGTTGAGCCCCAGGAAAGCTGGTGTCACGATAACAGTAAACGAATCCCTCTAATTATTTATCATAAAGGAATGAAGGAACGAGAGATCATGATAACAGGCGGACAAATTGATACGATGCCCACGATAGCCTACCTGATGGGAGTTAACGAAGACCGTTATAAATACACAGTGTTTGGACGGAATTTGCTAAATACCAATAAGAATTTTGTCGTTTTGTCTAATCGGCAGTACATTGGAGAAGCTGAAAATACTACAGAATTCGAGAACCAAATTACAGGACTTGATATTGCAGATCTCGTCATTCGAAAAAATTACTTTAAAGAAGCAGGGTATAAATAAGAAGGACTTTTACAATTTTCGACGAACTACAGAGTCATTGACTTTAGATCGTTGCAAGTATATAAAATGGTGGTGTTTAGCTTGGTTGAAAAACAACGTGTAATCCAAGAATACGTGCCGGGAAAACAAGTTACAATGGCTCATATTATCCCAAATCCACAAGGAGATCTTCATGAGCGATTAGGGATCGTGACGACTGGGGCTATTGGGATTATGACCATTACCCCTAGTGAAGCAGCGATTATCGCAGCAGATGCTGCCTGCAAAGCTGGGGATATTGAACTTGGGTTTATAGATCGCTTTACTGGTTCTCTGGTGATTACCGGGGATGTTTCTAGCGTCGAAGCAGCGTTACGTGCTGCAGTGAATACTCTGGTTAATATTTTAGGGTTTACAGCGGCTGAGGTGACGAGAAGTTAATGGGTAGAGTACTTCTTATTGGGGGAATTGGTGCTGGCAAAACCTCTTTGAAGCAAATGCTTATGAATGAGCAGGTTAGTTATCGAAAAACCCAAATGTTAGATTTTTCTCAAGTCTTTATTGATTGTCCGGGCGAATATCTTGAGATCCCCCGCTTTTATCATGTTCTAATCGATGCGAGCCATCAGGTTTCAGAGATCTGGGCACTTCAAGATGCTACAAAACAGAGGACCATTTATCCGCCAAAATTTTCTAAGGTCTTTCGCAAACCCATTATTGGAATCATTACGAAAGTGGATTTGCCAAAAGCTAATATTAAACAAGCGGGTTCTTATTTGAACTATGCTGGAATTGAAGAACCCTTTTTTACGACATCAATCATGGACCAGGAAAGAGTTGCTCCTTTGCGTAGGCGATTGGAGGAGTTGAATGGATTGCGCGAATATTAAGGATTTATGTCTTGAATACACAAGCCTCACCGAAGAAGATATCATGATATTAGAAACTATGGCCTTGCAGATCCCGCATACAGCTGAAATGACAGGGACCGATATCTTCATTGATGCTCCGCTGAGAGACGGGGTAGATGCCGTGGTATTAGCTTGGGCCTGCCCAGAAAATCGGTCCTTATATGGACATAGTGTCGTGGGTGAATTAGCTTTAGCCAACAGTGAGCCAGCGGTTTATCGGACGCTCCAGACTGGTGAAACCAGTCGAAATGTGCGAGGGGTTAGCCAAGAGGGGATCCCTATTGCCCAAACCGTGGTCGCGATTCGTAACTCAGCAGACGACGTAATTGGTACTCTAATTATGGAACGTATAGAAGGAATGACGATTGTAACGGTTAGCTTTCCAAAACATAGTTCGGAGGGACAGTTATGAGCGAACTATCCATCTTAATTGCGGATGATGAGGCACTAATTCGCTTAGATATTAAAGAAATGTTGCAAGGAGCAGGACATATTGTTTGCGGTGAAGCAAACAATGGCCCGAAAGCGGTTGAATTGGCTAAATCCTTCGCTCCAGATTTGGCGATTCTTGATGTAATGATGCCAGGGCTAGATGGGCTGGAAGTGGCAAAGATCTTGCACTCTATGAACATTCCCGTCTTATTGCTTACTGCCTACAGTCAGTCCAAATTTATTAACCGGGCGGAGAAAGTTAGTGTGTATGGTTACCTTGTCAAACCTATTACTGAGCGAGATCTTCTACCTGCCATCCAAATTGCCTATGCTCGCTGGAGAGAGATGCAAGCTGTCCGTGCGAAATTGGAAAACACCCAGCTGGAATTACAAAGTCAGAAAACAATTGCCCGAGCCCGTTCTATCCTCGCAGAACGCAATGGAATTAGTGATTATGAAGCACATCAATTACTTATTCATCAGGCCATGGATCTTCGAATTACGGTCGTAAAACTGGCAGCTCAAATTATTGATGAAACTTCTAAAGTCAAAAAGAATAAATAAGAAAGATTTTAAATGATTGCATGAACTTGGCTATAAACAAGAATTAGCTCGTCCGTTTCACCGTCAAATGTTCATGATGGTGTTTAACAACAGGCATGCAACTACTTTCTGCCGAGCAACTCGCTAGTTTTTTTTAATCCAATCGACTTCAATCGTCAATTGACCTACTTTTCGCACAAGTTCTGCAATATGCTCTTCCTTTTCAATGAGGTCTAGTTCTATATCGGAAGGCCCCTTCTTAAACACCTCAGGCGCTCTTTTCAAAAGCTCAGTCTTCTAGCGTCCAATCACAACTGGTCTGATCCTATGCTCGGAAGATATCCGTTCAATTTTGCGCAGATGGAACTTTAGATTCTTTGCCACATTTAACTTTCGGTACCAATAATGCAAGATTATTGGTGATTATGTTTTATCATATAAGTATCGAAACAAACCACGCAATAGGCGGGTTGTATAATAAACTGTGAAGGTATTGTATACCGTGGCAAACGAACAGCGGGTTGGCAGTTATGAAAAGATAATATGAAAGGAGACGCGGTCGTGAAGGAAAATCTCTTGTCAATTACGGAACTGGCGAAGCTCAGGAAGGTTACGAGTGAGACTTTACGCTATTATGATCGGATTGGCCTGATTAAACCGGAATATGTGGATCCACAGACAAAATACCGGTATTACTCCATCCGGCAATATGAAAAACTGGGGACAATCAGGGAACTGCGTCAGCTTGGGATGTCTTTGGATGACATTGTGGACTATTTCACGAACCGAAACCTAAAAAAATCCATAACGATCCTCGAAAAGCACCGCGAGATACTTCGCAGGGAGATCAAGGAAAAAATGCTTGTGAATATGGTCCTGCGCAGGAAACTACGCTTTTTGGATGAACTCACTTCGCTGCCGGCCCCGAATGTCGTCTTTGAACGGGTGTTCTCCAAACGTTACATGATCACCTTCGATGAGCCGGCCGGCGGACCGCGTGAGCACGCTTTCGCCTTCACCAAACTGGAATGGTATCTGAACGAAACGGCACCGATCCTTGCCAGTGACCGGGTTGGCGTGTATGCCGATGAAGCGATTTTGCAGAAGAGTGATTCGTATATCCCCTCATCGCCGATGCTACTGGTGGAAAAGGACGCGATCGATTCGGAATTCAAGAAGGCTATCCCCGCCGGTCTGTATCTCTGCATGTATTATCACAACGGCGGGCTGGAGGAATACCATGAATCTTTCGAGATCATCAAGGATTATATGAAGAAACATCGGATATGTATAAATGGAAATATTTTCCAGATATATAAGTTGGATGTGACCCTCACCAGCGACCCTATGGAAACGATTATGGAAATCCAGGTGCCGGTCAAAAAGATTTAATCTGCAAAACAAACAGCCTCCTATGACATTATCATAGGAGGCTGTTTGTTTTGCAGATTAAATTTCAAAAGTACCCCGTTAAGTTATAAGTTAAAAGGAAATATTATGTTTCTTTTTATAGGCAATATGGGAAATGAATTCGAGCATAAGACCTGCCGCAGCAATCGAAGTAATATTGCCGACATCAAATTGCGGAGCGACCTCAACCATATCATATCCAACGATATTCAGTTCCTTCAAGCCTCTGATAATTTCCAATGTTTTCGCGGTAGTGAAACCTCCGATTACGGGAGTTCCTGTTCCCGGCGCATAGGACGGATCAAGGAAATCAATGTCAAAGGTAAGGAATGCCTTGGCATTCCCCACACGTTGCTTGATGCGTTCGACGATTTCTTCCGCTGACATTTGGTGGCATTCAACCGCTTTCAGAAGACCATATCCAAGCCCTTTGGAGTTCTGGGTATCCTCTTCTCCATAAAGCCCTTCTCTAATTCCGACCTGAATCGATTTGGAGGTATCAACAAGCCCTTCCTTAGCCGCGTGGTAAAAAGGCGTGCCATGATTATAGGGCTTTCCGAAATACTCCGGAATCGTATCGTAATGAGAATCGAAATGAATCAAAGCTACAGGACCATGCACTTTATGGCAAGCCCTCAGTTCCGGCAGTGTTACGCTGTGATCACCGCCCATTGCGACCGGAATAACCCCTTTTGCAAAAAGAGGCGCCATGCCCTCGGTAATTAAATCAAATGATTCTTCAATATAACCCGGAACAGAACCCAAATCGCCATAATCAACGCCAGAGCAATAATCAAACACACCTACCTCAAGCTCAGGATTATAAGGCTTGGCCGCAAGGCCGGACATTTCTCTGATGGACGCAGGACCCATCCGGCATCCAACTCTGTTGGATGCGCCGGTATCAAAGGGAATACCCACTACTGCAAAGTCGATGTCATCTGTTGTAACAACATGCTGCATCCTCATAAATGTTTTAATGCCTGAAAATCTCGGCGATTTCAGGGAGTTCATAGCTTTATACTTAATCATAGGTCATACTCCTTCCAATTTTGTTATTTTGCAGCCACACTTTTCTATTGGTGCGTCACAAACAAAAATGATAAGAGAGCAGACCGTCACTACCCCATGGAGCAGACCGTCACTGCTCCATTGTTATTCATTTTGCCGCTGTGTATGAAATTATATTCTTTTGTTGAAGATCTGTCAACAAGTTTGATAACAGTGATCTTACACCATATTGTGTCCATATTGTGTGACAATCCCAAAGTTAGTCCAGTCGAATTTTGAGTATACAACTGCTCTGCAAATTCCCTGGGCATCAGGTTCCCTAACGTGATGCAGTTGTATTCATTCCGCCTTCCAGGTGTTTCAGGATATTGATGAGTTATCCTCGGTGAACTTTTTGTTCATTTTCTTCCCCTCCTGGATAATGTTATTGTATCATCCAGACCCCTCCCAGGAACGGACTACTTTTGACCTTGCCGCCATACATGAAGTTTTCGGCAAGTGTGTCGTTGTGGCAGGGAACCAGCTTGGGGGGATTATTTTCAAATAAGGTAGAGAGTTAGGAATAGCTTTTTAAAAAATATTAAGGCAGAAGGAGTATATATGTGACTCTGACCAGTGACACGGAAGAAATAATTAGTCGATTGTTTCGAAAAATAAAAAAATTGTATTGACCTTTGTGGTACAAAAAGGTTTATGCTTACGACAGAAGTAGAACGTTAATCCCGATGGATGCTCACACATCCTACCGTCCGGGAATACGTTATGCTCCTGCTACAATTCGCGGCGCGCATGGCATTGACTCCCATAACCCTGACGTTGGCATACTGGTTTTTGACATGGGAACAGGAAAAAACTTATCAGACAATGGGATAAAGTTTGTACGAAGGGATATAACGCCCTTTTCAAGAGTCAGGTCAGGTAATCAATGCACAATGGCTTGAAAAAAGTGAAAGCCCTTCCTGGGTTCTTTCAAGCTACGCCTTTTAGGCGTAGTCTTGACTTAGCAGGATTATGAATGATGAGGAGGATTTTATCATGCAAGAAAATAAATCTGTTTTTGGAAATAATCTTCAGAACGTTGATATCCCGGATTTTTTCGTCCTGAGTAACCTGGTCACGACCGCTAGCGGTAAAAAAGCTACCAGTGTCGACATTATGCCCGGCGGCCTCACCAACAAAAACTTTAAGATCACTCTCGAAGACGGTACTGCCATTGCCATGCGTGTCGCCGGTTACGGTACAGCCGGATACATCAACCGCCCCGGGGAGAAGCACAACGCTTCCCTGATGGCCAGCATCGGCATCGCTCCCGAGATATACTATTATGATACTGAGACCGGTTCCCAGCTCTGCGAGTACATCGATGCTGACACCATGCATCCCGATGATTTCATTAATAGGTCCGAAGTACTCACAGAGGCTGCGGTTGTCATGCGTAAATATCATGACAGCGGTTGTCAGTTCAAGAGCGTCTTCAATCCCATCGCCAAGATCATGGAGTATCTGGACATACTCAAGGGGCACAACTTCACCGAGATGTACAAGGGTTTCGACAAGGCGATGGAAAAGCTGGAAAAAATCAAAGCCGCCTATGAAAAGAATCCCCCTAAGCTGGTTCCCTGTCACAACGACACCCTTGCTGAAAACTTCATGTATGACGGCAAGGTCATGCGTGTGATCGACTGGGAATACAGCGGTATGAACGACGGATTCTATGATGTTGCCTGCGTCATTGTGGAAAACCCGCTGAACACCGAAAACGAAAACGCCTTAATCACGGCTTATGTTGGCGCCGAGCCTAACGAAGAGCAGAAGGCCCGTACCCTTATCAATAAATTCCTGGTGAACACCCACTGGTCCATCTGGTCGCTGGTTCAGATCTGCTACGGAAAGGATCATGATTTCTACTGGGAGTATGGCCTGTCCCGTGCGGATTTCTTCAATGAGTACATGGCCGACCCCAACTTCGACCGTTACATCGACCTGATTGGTTGATCGGAGGAACAATTAGCTGCGTCGTCGGAGCACTGGTAATGAGCTTTAAAAAGATACCGGCCTTGCCCAGCCCTTCAATGACCGGGCTTCACACCATGAGCAGACATGTTTATCCCATCGATGGTGTCCGTTCATAATCTGGTAGTGGGGCTGGTAATGTCTCTATCCCATGAGTGACTAAATGAAATACCAGAAAACCCATAGTGGAAAAAGCAGAAGCACACAGGGTAATGGTAAACCATGAGATTTATAGATATTAGATAAATCAACTATCCTATGTAAATGAAATAGGCGGATTAGCAAAGTAACCCGCCCCTTCCCGAACCGTACAAGCGACTTGTCACCGCATACGGCTCTCCATATTCCAAATGGGTTATCGTCGTTTCAGCTGATTAAGCTGGAACCTGTCAGCTTCGACATTGGCAAAGCAATGTTCGCAAAGGGGTATCTGACGCCGGTTGATGTTCAGCATGACAGTGACAATCGGTGAATAGGGTTTGTCGAGCTTCTTCTTCGTTTTCCTATGATACATGCTGACATTGGAATGCGGATTGCCGCAGATGTAGCATACACGGGCAAGCAGGTCCGTCAAGTTAAACTTGGGCAAGTAGAATGTTTTAACGGCTGACTTGATTTTGGCGAAGAAGTCCTTTTTTCTTGCAAAAGATTTGTACAGTGCCAGACTGACAGAACAGGCTTTACCTTTAGCATTTGTGTAAT
>NZ_JUEE01000099.1:0-5071 GCF_000802135.1 Desulfosporosinus sp. BICA1-9 | reverse complement strand
AAGAGGACGATATCTTTACTTGTTATCTGAAACCAAGTGAAAAGGCGCTGAATAAGTTCAAAGCCAAGATAAGAGAAATTACCCGAAGAAACCAGACAACCAACATGCCAACCCTGTTAAAGAAGTTAAATCCTTATATCAGGGGTTGGGCCAACTATTATGGACATGGGAATATAAAAACCTTATTTAAAACCATAGATACGTGGATACGGCGACGAGTCAGAATGGTACAGATGCGGAGTTGGCGCAATCCACGCCGTATTTGGTCTATCCTAATGCGCAAAGGATGGAAAAAGGACAAGATGTTAAGCTTGTCCATGACTAGGTGGCGGAATTCGGCGTGTCAAATGGTTCATGCAGCCCTTGACCTTAAATGGTTTGAAAAGATTGGTTTTGTCAGTCTGTTAGGTGTTTACGAAAATCTTTGTGCTAAAAAGGCGAACTGATGGAAGAGCCGTGTGCGATGGTCCGCATGCACGGTTCCGTGAGAGGGGCGAGTAATCGCCCCTACTCTATTTCTCCCATAGGGGTCTGGTGTGAATGGTAAAATAAAGTGAACAGAAAACGTTAAATAAGAATGAACACTTCCCTAAAAACTGTAAGCGGTGGACTAAATAGCGTAGCGAAAAAATCTCCTAACTTTGTTACTCTGTAAAAAAGAGTGAATAGAGACAGGAGGTTTTTTATGACTAGAGATTTAGCCCTGGAACAAAGTGGCGAGTCCGCATCGAAGAATGCCGCCAGAGCGGACTGAGTGTACAGGGAGCCGGTGCCTGACACCAACTTATTGTTTTGCTTGTGCTCGACACAATTCCTCCGGTTCCCTCCGGAATTGTGCAGGGTCGTACCCTGTACCGATGGAAAACTATTCTGAATATTCAAGAGCATCCATGGAGGCCTGTTAAATCAACTTTTCATAACAGTCTTTATTTTATCGGACTCGAATTTAAGAATCAATAATCTGAGCGTAACGGCTCCCCCTGAAGTTGCCATTACGCTCAGATTCCAGATACCTCTTTCTTCTTCAATAATTCTACATTTTAGGATTTGAAGATGGCTTAAGACATGGTCTCTGTAACAACACATATAAAAAAGACATAGGACCTCTACGCGGTTGCTATGCCTTTAAATCTAATGCTCTTTTCAGCTTATTAATTAACTCTTCATATTCTCCAGGTCCAAACTGGTGGTCAATTCTAAATAATAGTTGGCTTCTGCAAATCGTATGTATTTTATTGGTTCTTACATAGGTCTCTTTCCTAAGCTGAACCTTTGTATCAAATTCTGACTTTGCAGGTTGACTTGTACACAAACAAATAACTACGTCATCATTTTTATCACATTGATTACTAATTGTAAAAGGGGCGACTGTGTACCTACATCCAAAGCAGTTGATAGACACAGCGTACCATACTCTAGAAATAGAAGCGAAACCTTCCGATACTTCGCTACCTCAATTAACAGGCAATAAAAAAAAGATTGGAAATTGCCTTACTAACTCCAAGAAAACAATCGAAGATATAGAAAGAGAGACAGGTATTAATCAACTTGAACTTCTCTCAATTATGGAACTTGAAGGATATATTCAAACATTACCAGGTGGTCGGTTTCGATCCAACTGTACGTGTTTATAGCATGTTCTTGATTCTTTCAAACCATCTATCCCATTTTTTCAAAGTTATATTTCCAGTTATAAAATTAGAATTGTGTCGAGGACGTTAGTAATGCTCGCCTTAAAATGAAACACTACTCGGCGGAACAGTTCACTCCGCTCACCGTTCGCGCAGGTTCCTGGACCCTTTCTTTTCCATACTTCCATTCAGAATTAGACTTTCGGGCATGGCTTTTTCCTGTTTGTTCTGTTCAAGAGATAATCTGTACTTGTATTATGTAATTCTGCCAGTTTGATTAAAATTCCGGTTGGTAAATCCACCTCACCTCGTTCATAATTGCTGTATATCCTTTGGCTGCAATTGAGATAAGCTGCAACCTGTGTTTGCGTTAGATCCTTGTCTTCCCTCAAATGTCTTATTCTTTCATACACCTGAAATCACCTCAAGATAATTATAGTATAGCGAATTATTCGCTATTGACTTCTAGCGAGAATATCGCTAAAATTATCTCAAATGGTGAATCGAAAAATATCGGGGTGATGAACACTGGTAGATTATAAAGAAATGTATAGTACCCTATTTAACAAAATGACAGATATCATTGAAGAAATCCAGCAGATACAGCGTCAAACGGAGGAAATGTACATACATAGCAAGGACAGGGAATTTATTTTGTTGAAGTCATGTAAGAATTTAGAACAGCCAGAGAAGAAATAGAAATAGGACCTCGGTGCCTGACACCAACTTATCCCAACTTATTAAGTTATTGTTTAGCTTGTGAAAAGGTGGGGACAGGTGATCGGGTCAGAAAAGGCCTTCGGAGTTCGCCTTCGGGGTCAAATTTCCTCCCATAGGGGTCTTGCTTTTCGGAATTTTGTCATAACGTTCGTTATGTACGCATGAGAGAGTGAGTTTTGATAAAAAAACAAGTCACTTTTATTTAGTATGGAGGACGCAAATAATGGTCATGTCTCCGATGTTTCTCATTAAACAAACATCGTTACCGCCATCATCAGCAATCCATTCAGATGTACGTATATAACGTATAGACATATTTAAGATGCCTTCCCAAAGGCTTTAAACAATTGATTTTTGATATGAGCAGGAAACAAAATGTAAATTAATGGGTTTACTTTTTGTGCTTTTGTGGTATACTCATATAGTAATTGATACTAAATAGTATCGAAAGTGGGGAAGCTATGGAACTGAAAACCTTTACTGAGATGTTCAGTGATAAAAACGCTTTGGATATTAATAAGCTTAAGTATAAATTTGGGGAGGAAAATCTAGCGGGATATTTGGATACGCTTAATGATAGCTTTTATCATAAACTCACTTTGCTTGACTTTAAGGGCAAGCCCACTGTGTTGCTGCCCGCTAAAATCAACATGACGGCACAGCTTATTAAAGCACTCGCGGCCTCCTATTCAAGTGAAAAGTATGGCATACAGGCAATGGAGGACGAAATTATTTCAACACTGTCCATTGAACAGATTGACTCATCAAGGGAGAGTGTTAGAAAAATCTTAAATGGCGGAGCGCCCGAAACAAGTAATGAGAATAAAGCTTATGGCATTAAGCGTGGCTTAGATTTCATAGCGGAACCTGCCAACAAAATTACAGAGGAAAATCTATATCAGTTGTTTATGCTTGCGGTCGGCGATTTTTTAGACGAAACGGACAGGCTGATGCCTGAGCATAAATATCGTCATGACGCAGTTTATGTGGTTGGGCAAAACATAGAGCATCAGGGAATCAGTTATCATCTGCTTACAGAATATATTGTAAATATGATCGACTATATCTATATAGACGATGGTTTGGATCAAGTTATTAAATCTATCATAATTCATTACTATTTTGCCTACCTCCATCCCTATTTTGATGGCAACGGGAGAATGGCCCGGTTACTGCAATTTTGGTATCTGGTACAAATAGGATATACTTCTTCTTTGTTCATACCTTTTTCTGCATATATCAATGAAAGCAAGGGCTTGTATTATAAGGCGTTTACTTTAATATCGAATAATTCCAAGGTGTCAGAAATTTTAGATATAACCCCCTTTGTAAGCTATTTTATTGATAATGTACTTACTAAGCTTCAGAAAAAGGCTGAGCCGACAAATGCGCTCAAAATGTTTAATAACCTGCTTCAAACAGGAGAGATTACAGCCAAGGAAAAGGATTTATTTTATTATGTTCTCTCTGCATACGGAACTAATGAATTTTCGACTAAGCAACTGGAAAAGGACTTTAAAAACGCAGCTTATGCGACAATTAGAAACTTTGTCCTTAAACTCGAAGGCAAAGGCCTTCTATCTTCACAGAAATATGGTAACAGGATGCGTTATAGAGTGAAGTAGACTTAGATTCTGAGACCTCTCCCAACAAAGCGCTTAGTACCAGTGCCTGACACCAATTTATCAACTTATTGTTTAGCTTGTGAAAACTTGGGTTCGACAGTCTGCAGGCGCGAGAAGTGCCTCAAAACCTTTGTATAAAAATTGCCTTCTCACAGAGGACGATCGCTATTTCTTCATTGCTTTCACTGTCGTCCAGGAAACTTGGGCAAGCCCCTAGGGTAGACTGATATTAGTGGCTTCTATGTAAACAATCCTACATCGGAGGGGAGTGGACTTCTGGATTAAAATATGGGTTACGTAATAGTACCCAGTATTGCATTAAAGCAAAAAAACTTTTACATCCGGCTTAACAATTATACTACCGATGTCAGGCCCCACTATGGATGCCATGTTAATCAGGTTTATTTGCCCGGAATCTGTTCCAACATTTTTCAATCCATTGTGCCGGAGTCGTACCTTTGCACAATGGGAAACGATTCTGACAATTTAGATCTAACACAATGTAGTTGAGTTACATCTGAATTGTCATTTCATTCAATATCATAAAAATGTTTGATAAATGCAATTGGGCTTAATATTTTTGCTCGGGTCGGAAAAGGCCTTCGAAGTTCGTCTTCGGGGGTCGTCTTTTCCTCCCCAAGGGGACTGGTAGTGCGCCACGAAGGGCGCATCATATAGTGGGTGGGATTCCCACTGAGTAAGATTTAGCAAATCACTCATAGCGAGTCTTGGACATTACCGGGTAACTTGTAATGTTAAGCGTAGACAGCAAGGTAGTAGGCCGAAAGCGTAAGCTGAAGGGATTGAGCCTCGATATCCCAAATCGGGAAGGTTGATACTTTTACCAGGGTAGAAAACAACACTAATATAGTCGTTATGCGAGAATATATTAGCTTCCCCGGGGTCGGTGACCTTGGCATGCTACACAGTGTTATGATGCGTCAACGTGGGAGACCCTAAGAGCTCTTTACACAGAGAAAGTAAGGCCAACAAGCGATAACAAAGTGAGGAGGCCGAATGCCTTAGGGAGTCAGATTACTGCATATTACTGATGAAGCGGGGTAATGCCTGTGGAGGGAAGGCGGTAACACGACA
>NZ_JUEE01000098.1:0-15590 GCF_000802135.1 Desulfosporosinus sp. BICA1-9 | reverse complement strand
ATACGTGGATACGGCGACGAGTCAGAATGGTACAGATGCGGAGTTGGCGCAATCCACGCCGTATTTGGTCTATCCTAATGCGCAAAGGATGGAAAAAGGACAAGATGTTAAGCTTGTCCATGACTAGGTGGCGGAATTCGGCGTGTCAAATGGTTCATGCAGCCCTTGACCTTAAATGGTTTGAAAAGATTGGTTTTGTCAGTCTGTTAGGTGTTTACGAAAATCTTTGTGCTAAAAAGGCGAACTGATGGAAGAGCCGTGTGCGATGGTCCGCATGCACGGTTCCGTGAGAGGGGCGAGTAATCGCCCCTACTCTATTGAATTTGATAAACTAAGAGACAATCATTTTGTTAAAGTTAGCCCTTTAAAACATATTAATTTAGTGATAATATATAATAACATAATAATTATAATGGGGGGAGAATTCAATGTCCTTTGCCTACTTTATCAGCTCAGATACCATTGGTCATCAAGACCCTGAACTGGGCAAACGCCTAATGCACAGTTTCTTTTTGAAGCTCTTGCAGGCGGCTGAGAAACCGTCCCATATTCTTTTTCTGGAAAAAGGGGTGCAGCTTTTGTTACCCGAATTTTCCGCAGTCGATGCTCTGAAGATTTTAGCAGAGGAATCGGGCGTAACTCTGTTAGCCTGTGTGACCTGTCTGGATTATTACGGTATCAAGGATAAAATCGAGGTTGGAGAGGTTTCCACTATGCCTGAGATCATCACGGTTATGCATGAAAGCGATAAAGTGATACATATCTAAGATCCATAAATGTAAGCGAATTGTGAGAAACGGGGAGGATAAAAGAATGGATAACAGAGAGTTATGGACAGCCCTAGGAATGGATTTAGAGAAACATGATGATTTTTTAGCCCCTGTACCAGCGATTTTTACGAGCTTGTTTTTGGATCGACCCAATCGCCCTGCAGCGATGGGGTATTTTGATGCAGTAGTCGGAGATGTGCATGGGATTCGTGTGCATGAACTCTATGCTAAGAGAGAAGCGGGAGCTAAGGTGTTTTCGACCTTTTGCGTCTATGTTCCGGAAGAAATTGTTGTTGCGACTGGAAGTGTAAGCATCGGCTTATGTGCTGGAGCCCAGTATACAGTTTCTTCGGGGGAAAAAGTCTTGCCTCGTAATCTCTGCCCATTGATTAAATCAACCATGGGCTTTAAATTAGACCGGATTTGCCCGTATTTCCAAGTTTCGGATTGGGTCATCGGGGAGACGACCTGTGACGGGAAGAAGAAGGCCTGGGAGATCCTAAACGAACATATTCCTACCTATGTGATGGACCTCCCGCAAAAGAAAGACGCCAAGGATGCCCGTCTCTGGGAAGAAGAAGTGCGTGAGTTTGCTTCCTTTATTGAACGCGAGACCAAGGTGGATTTAACCGCCGAGAATCTTGCTCACGGGATTCAGGTGATCAATAATAAACGCTTAGCCCTCCAAAGGTTAGCTAACTTAAGAAAACATAATCCAGCTCCTATTCACGGCTTAGATGTCCTCTTAATCAATCAACTGTCCTTCTTTGACGATCCGGTTCGCTTCGCGGCTCAAGTCAATGCTTTGTGTGACGAACTTGATGTACGGGTCAAAGAGGGGTTCGGAGTCGCTCCTGCCGATGCACCAAGGATTCTGGTAACAGGGACACCGCAACCGCTTCCAGCTTGGAAACTTCATGCCTTAATCGAACAAGCTGGGGCTGTCGTTGTCGGGGAAGAAACCTGTACAGGAGAACGCTATTATAAGGATGTCACCGAGCCAGCAGATAGTGTATCGGATATGCTCGCTAATATTGCTAAGCGCCCCTTAAAGGTGAATTGTGCCTGCTTTACCCCGAATCAAGGGCGCATGGAAGATATATCTTTCATGGCGGAACATTTAAAAGCAGATGCTGTGATTGATTTTACGCTTCAGTTCTGTCAGACCTATGGTGTAGAAAGTTATTTTGTGGGCAAAGAAATGGAGAAGAAAATGATTCCCTACCTGCGCCTGGAAAGTGATTTTTCTGATGAAGATCAGGGGCAACTTTTAACCCGGATTGAGGCTTTAATCGAGATGATTCGTGCATGAGGCAAGCGGGGTTAGATCTTGGCTCGGTTAATACAAAGTTGGTCGTGTTAGAAAACGGGGAACGACTATTTAGCCAAGTCGTACCCTCCCGTTTTGATTCCGTGCAAGCGGGTATCACCTTACTTAAGTCCTACCTCAAAGAACATGGAGAAAAACCCGAAAAACTCGTTGTTACAGGGTATGGACGGGTAAACTTTCCCGAAGGACGGGTGATTACGGAAATCACCTGTCAGAGTAGAGGGTGTCATGCCTATTTCCCGGATAATGCCTACATTCTTGACTTAGGGGGGCAAGACGCTAAGGTTATTAGGAAGAACGCCGAGGGAAAAGTTGTTCAGTTTATCATGAATGACAAGTGTGCTGCCGGGACCGGGCGTTTTTTAGATGTTATCCTGAAGGGCTTAGATCTAACGACTGAGGAACTGAATTTAGCTGCAGATGCTAAGCCAATGCCTATCAATTCCATGTGTACAGTGTTTGCTGAATCAGAAGTTATCACGATGCTTGCTAAAGGGATCCCCAAACCTGAAGTCATTGCGGGCCTTTTCAAAAGTACGGCAAAACGTCTTGCTAATTTTGTTGAGTCTGTCGGACATCCGGAATCTTTGATATTTACCGGAGGAGGCGCATATTACAGCCTTCTTGTCTACTTCCTCCAACGAGAGTTAAAGGGGGACGTTGTGATCCCGCCGGAACCCGAATTAACAGCTGCCTTGGGTGCAGCCTTACTCGCATAAGAACTATGAATGGCACTTGCTTGAGTTGGCAAGTGCCATCTGTTAAATGCACATAACTGTATACTTAGCTACAATCTGGGAGGAGCGTTATTATGGGAAGAGAAAAAATCATTGCCGATGTAAGAACAAAGGCTGGAGGGTGTTTCCAAAGAGGCGAGTTTTATTGTTCCGAGGCCGTTGTTCATACCCTCAATGAATTTCTTGGCTGGCCCTTGGATACTTCAATTGTCCGATTGGCCTCCGGTTTCCCGGTCGGAATCGGTAGATCTGGGTGTGTTTGTGGAGCTATCAGTGGTGGAGTAATGGCCTTAGGGATAGTTTACGGCAGGGATCCTGGCAATGCCATGAACAGTAGAATGTTTCCTGTCGCGGCGGAACTTCATGACCATATCAAAAAAACATATAAGAGTACTTGTTGTCGAGTGATTACTAAAGATTTAATCTTTGACTCTCCGGAACGAAAAGCGCACTGTGTGAAAATCACCGGAGAAGTTGCGGCCTGGGTAGCAAATAAATTGCTGGATGATGAAGCGCTTAAAAAAAGAATCCAACCCGTAGAACTATAGGGAAATCAGGTTTTATAATTTAAAGCGTTAGAGAAGACCGCAACAGTCACGAATGCAGAGCGACGGGTAAATGGTCATAGAATCCGTACTATTTAACTAAATATTAAGTCGGTATTGCATCGTTGTGATGCAATACCGACTTAATAGAACTCTGCTTCTAGTAGCCTTATTGCCTATAACGCTAAATACCACTGCAAGCTTGCAGTGGTATTTAGCGTTTCCAAGAGATGCCATTAAATAAAAAAGTTTGATATCTTGTGAAGTATTACCGTTCAGCACCAATTTTCGACAGTTAAACATAGTTTTCAAACCATAAGCAAAATAAGGTTTCGAATTATAATAATGGCATGCTAATTGCATTAGCAATAAATTATGTTTATAAATAAGATATAAGTGATAATTGGTGCGTAATAAAATTTAAGAAACTGGAGGGATAACAAGAAAGAAGTGTGTAAATTCTTAGGAACACCAGCGGAGTCGTTTGACTTCCAAGAAATCATCTATGAAAAGAAAGGGGACACTCCTCCTCTTCTTGAGTACAAGTCAGGGGTAGTCGGAGGAATGTCCTCAATTACTTGATGAGGGCGGAGAGAAATGGAAAAAGAATCAGAAAGAAAGATTGAAGGACAGCCTGTTATAAGTCTCGCAGGCAGCAATTTTGGAGATGTAATGGTTGTCGGCGGAGGGATCAGCGGTATTCAAGCTGCTCTTGATCTTGCCACTGCAGGTTTTAAGGTTTACATGGTTGAGAAATCACCGACCATTGGCGGCAAGATGTCCCAGCTTGACAAGACCTTTCCTACGAATGACTGCTCCATGTGCATTGAATCGCCTAAGTTTTCTGAGTGTAACAGACATCCCAATATTAAGATCATGACCTATACTGAAGTTGACAGTGTAGTAGGGGAAGCGGGAGACTTCAAGGTAACCCTGATTAAAAAGCCTAGATATGTTATAGAGAGCAAATGCACGGGTTGTACTGTCTGTGTTGAATACTGCCCGGTCATG
This sequence comes from Desulfosporosinus sp. BICA1-9, assembly GCF_000802135.1. Lineage (NCBI taxonomy): Bacteria > Bacillati > Bacillota > Clostridia > Eubacteriales > Desulfitobacteriaceae > Desulfosporosinus > Desulfosporosinus sp. BICA1-9. The sequence goes on along the minus strand of NZ_JUEE01000098.1, from coordinate 11,197 downwards.
TCCCCTGATCAATTTAATCAAGAGATATCGAAGAATAAAGCCATCCATATATACTTCGCTCAAGCAATTCCTCTTGTATCTTATATAGATGAAAGCTGCCTTTACTTTAAAGAAAGGAAATGTACTATTTGCCAATCAGTCTGTAAGTCTGAGGCCATAGATTTTAATCAAACGGCAGAGAGGGTAGAGGTAAACGTTGGGGCGATCGTTCTGTCTTCGGGCTTTGAGCCATTTAATCCTAAGTTAATGAACGACTATGGCTATGGCAAGTTTGAGAACGTGGTAACCAGTCTTGACTTTGAACGGCTATTATGTGCCACTGGGCCATACGAAGGTGAGATACTTCGCGCTTCCGACAAGAGGCATCCCCATAAAATAGCTTGGATTCACTGCGTTGGTTCGCGACAGGTTAACCCTGCGGGCGGTAACAGCTATTGTTCAGGTGTATGTTGCACGTATACCCAAAAACAGGTAATTTTAACCAAAGACCATGATGATGAGGCCGAGTGTACCATATTCCATAACGATATTCGTTCCTATGGCAAGGATTTCGAACGATTCTACCAAAGAACAGAAAAACTTCCCGGAATTCGATTTATCAGAAGCTATGTATCAATAGGGAAAGAAATCTCGGGAAGCAAGAATGTAACAATAAGATATTCTACATTAGAGCATGGAGTTAAAGAGGAAGAATTTGATATGGTGGTTCTATCCGTTGGATTGAACCCTCCTGCTGATGCAAAGGGCATCGCAAATATGTTCGGTATTGAGCTCAATTCTCACGGCTTTTGTAAAACCAATCCTGTTAATCCTATGGAGACCACTAGGCCTGGAATTTTCATAAGCGGAGCTTTCCAGGGCCCTGTAGATATCCCCGAGTCGGTTATGACTGCCAGTGGGGCTGGTTCCCAATGTGGTGAACTCCTTGACTACCGGCGTGGGAATCTGGCTAAAGAAAGGATATATCCACCGGAAAGGGATACCTCGGAAGAGGAGCCCAGGGTAGGAGTCTATGTGTGTCATTGTGGAGCGAATATCGGAAGAATAGTCGATGTCCCCTCTACAGTTGAATATGCACTGACGTTACCTAATGTCGTTTACGCTGAAGAAAGCCTCTTTATATGTTCTACTGAGGCTGCTGCGAAACTGTCAAAATCGATCCGGGAAAAAGGGCTCAATCGCGTGGTAGTCGCCGCCTGTACCCCTAGGACACATGAGCCGCTATTCCGAGACACGCTTCGGGAAGCGGGAATTAACCAATATTATTACGACATGGCTAATATTAGAGAACATTGCTCTTGGGTCCACTCCAAAGAAAAGGAGAAGGCCACCCAAAAGGCACAGGATATTGTCCGGATGTCGGTAGCCCGAGCTTGCCGTTTGGAGCCCTTGCAGGAATTTGATCTGCCCGTCAACAAGGCGGCCTTAGTAGTCGGAGGAGGTTTCGCCGGTCTGACCAGTGCTCTGAGCATAGCCAACCAGGGACATGTGGTCTACCTAGTGGAAAAGGATACTGTCATTGGGGGAATGGCTCGCAGAATCCATTACACCTTGGAAGGGATGGATGTTCAAGGGTATTTGCGAGATGTCATACGCAAGGTTTATCAGCACCGCTTAATCCACGTCTATACTGATGCTTCCATCATTGAGACTGGCGGTTTTGTGGGAAATTTCGTAACCAAGGTAAAGTCTGAAGGAAGGGTCGCAGAGATAAACCATGGAGCAACCATCCTCGCTACAGGTGCTGAAGTATACCAACCCACCGAGTACCTATATGGTGAAGATGATAGAGTAATAACCCACTTGGAGTTGGAGGAGCAAATCGCCAAAGGAGATGAAAGGCTGCTTAACTCCGAGAGTTTGGTGATGATCCAATGCGTGGGTTGCAGAAATGAAGACAGAAATTACTGTAGTCGGATATGTTGTAGCGAGTCGATAAAAAATGCCTTGAAACTTAAAGAGATAAACCCCCAGATGGATATCTACATTCTATTCCGCGATATGAGAACGTATGGGTACAAAGAGGATTATTACCGGGAAGCGGCAAGTAAGGATGTAAGGTTCATCCGCTATGAGCCGCAGGATAAACCTCAGGTGGAAGCCATTGAGGAGGATGGCCGGAGTGTCTTAAGGGTTACCGTGACCGATCTAGTGTTAGGTAAGAAGCTTGAAATAGCTGCGGATGCACTATCTTTAGCTGTTGCCGTTATTCCGTCAGCGGGAAGCCAGGAAGCAACCAAGTTATTCAAGGTGAATACGAGTCTAGATGGTTTCTTCCAAGAAGCCCATGTCAAACTAAGACTGGTTGACTTTAGCACAGACGGCATTTACCTGTGTGGGATAGCTCACTATCCCAAGCATATATCGGAAACAATTAGCCAGGCTTATGGAGCAGCAGGTAGGGTCTTGACTCTTCTCTCCCATAATACAGTCGTAGCCTCCGGCTCTGTTTGTGAGGTGAATGAGAGTAACTGTATTTCGTGTGGAGCATGCATTGCAGCATGTACATATGGTGCCATAGAGTTTCATGATACCCCAAAAGGCAGAAAGGCTGTGGTTAATCCTGTTCTTTGTAAGGGAGATGGTCTCTGTAACGCAAAGTGTCCAACAAGGGCTATTTCTCTAAAGCACTATACCCATGAAGAACTCATGAGTCAAATTGACGCGGCTATTCCAGACTTTGTAGCAGTTCAATAATAATGAAAGCCAGGATTACTAAGTAAGGCGGTGAATTAGAATGAGTACAGAACTTACGTTTAAACCAAGGATCTTAGGCATGATATGCAATTGGTGCACCTACGGAGGGGCAGACCTTGCTGGAGTTTCTCGTTTTCAATACCCCCCTTATATAAGGCTTATAAGGGTGATGTGCTCTGGCAGAGTTGAGCTGGAACATATACTTCGAGCTTTCTCAAATGGACAAGATGGGGTGTTTATCGGCGGTTGTCATCTTAACGACTGCCATTACAATACTGAAGGAAATTACGATGCAATCAGCATGGTGCTTCTAGGTAAAAAAATACTTGAGTACATAGGGGTGAACCCCGAAAGATTAAGGCTAGAATGGGTATCAGCCGGTGAAGGAATCCGATTCGCCAATATTATGAATGAATTTAGCATGAAGGTAGAGAATTTAGGACCTCTCGGCAAAAGCGAAGGAATAGACAAAAATGACTTAAGGTCCAAACTTGAAGCAGTTACAAACCTAGTCCCCTACATTAAGCTGGTAGATATGGAAAGACTGAGAGTGCGTTTTAAAACAGATGAAGAGTATTATAAGTTTTTCAGAAGTGAAGAGTTCGGCAGGTTGTTTGATGAAACAGTTGGAGAGAAATTGGCGATCAGTCAAATTATCACACTCTTGCGGGAAGGATCCCATACAAGCGAAGAGATTGCAAAGGTTTTAGGCCTGACCACTTCTGAAGTATCACGGCATCTTAATAGTTCGTCAAGGCAAGGATTCGTCAGGTACGAGGAAAACCAAAAATGCTATGTTCTCGCGTAAAGAGAGGGCGACATCGAGCTTTGGATACTTGCCTGGAACCAGCCGGGAGGCTTAAGGGCGCTGCTGAATAATTCTGCAATGAATACCTCGAGTGTGGAAGTGGCGGACCAGGGAGTACTGCTGGATATGGATAATCCCGTGGATTATCAGAAGGTGTTGGAAAACTGCACCGATTAAGGAATCCATCAATTTTCGGTTATTTTAGACGCCAGCGTAAAGCAACAAAAAAGAAATACAATTGATACACGAAGAAATAACTGCTTAAAGAAAAGGAAATAAAAAAAACTAGCTTATTAACTAAAAGAAGACTATAATGTAAAAGAAATAATAGTTAATAATGTTTTAGTGATGAGATAAAATGCTATAAAAAGTTGTTTAGTATTCTACTCCTAAAGGCCAAGCTATCGTTACATAGCCGCGACTCACCAGTATACTTTCCAAAGTTATTATTGCGCCACTAGCTCAGCTGGTAGAGCATCCGACTCTTAATCGGCAGGTCCCTGGTTCGATCCCTGGGTGGCGTACCAATCATAGCAAGAGTTTCAGAGCTTAGTAGTAACCTGAAGACATTGAATACACTACCATACACCAACCTAGAAAAGGCATATAATTAACCGTCAAAAGTACCAACTTTGACGGTTAATCAATTTAGTAGCTACATTCATTTAATGAATTAATGACATAGTCCACATCCTGGTTTGAATTAAAATAGCTAAAGCTAAAGCTAAAGCTAAAGCTAAAGCTAAAGCTAAAGCGTACTGTTCCATGGGGAAACGTACCAAGTGTATGATGGGCTGCTGGAGCACAATGAAGGCCGCAACGAGTCATGATTCCAAAGTCCTTAAACAATTGATAGCTAACTTCCGCATTATCGTGATTCAAAAAGTTAAGAGAAGCAATCCCTGTTCGGTCTTGTTTTTGGTCGGGGCCAATGAGCTGAACCCCAGGAATGGTTTGCACATTTTGAATAAACCTGTGAACAAGATTAAGCTCTTTTTCTCTAATAGTAGTAATGCCTTCCGCGATTATGTATTTAAGTGAAGCATTAAGCCCGTAAATACCTGGCAAGTTTAATGTGCCTGCTTCAAAACGATCTGGCATATAAGTTAGTTGAAGAACACTTTCTGATGCGCTTCCTGTTCCCCCTTCGATCAAGGGTTCAACGAGAGAGGCTAATTTATCGTTAAGGTAAAAGCCGCCTATTCCTTGGGGTCCTAAGAGACCTTTATGGCCTGTAAACGCTAACGCATCGGCCTTTAGTCTAACAAAATCTATGGCTAAGAAACCAGCTGTCTGTGCACAATCAATGATAAACAACAGTTCATACTCCTTGCATAGTTTGCCGACTTCTTCTAAAGGTAATATCGTACCACTGACATTGGAAGCATGAGTCATTATAACCGCTTTTGTATTAGACTTAATTTGGAGGCATAAGTCGCTGGTGCGAAGTTCCCCTTTGTTATTACAGAGAACAGTCGATAGTTCTACCCCTTTTTCAGCCAGTGCGCAAGCTCAGCTTTCCAAATGGAAAGGACAAGCTGGTACAGGAGGCTATCCGCATTATCCTGGAGTGCATCTACGAACCTACCTTTTCTAACCTATCTTACGGTTTCCGCCCAAAACGCTCTACTCAAGGGGCTATAGCTGAGGTAGAGACGTGGAAGGGTACGGTTTGGTTTATCGAGGGTGACATCTCCGCCTGCTTTGATGAAATTGACCATCGCATTCTGGAAACAATACTTCGCAAACGTATCAACGACGAACGGTTTCTCCGGCTTATCAATAAGATACTCAAGGCCGGCTACTTCGACATGCAACATACTCTCCAGAGAACCAAAACCGGTAACGCACAGGGCTCCTGTTGCAGCCCCATCCTCTGCAACATCTATCTTGATAAGCTGGACAGACTTATGGAAAACATTATTAAGATTGACACCACAGGTGGCTACCGCAGGCAAAACCCTAACTACGCCAAGGCAAGATACCTTTACAGAAAAGCGGTCAATAAAGGCAGCGACACCAAAACCATTAAACACCTGAAGTATGCAATGGAAAACCTCCCGTCCAGTGACAGATACGACCCCGATTTTCGCAGAGTGAAGTATGTGCGTTACGCCGACGATTTTCTGATTGGCGTGATTGCCCCCAAGACCTATGCAGTCGATTTGAAACAGAAAATCAAGGAGTTCTTGAAGAACGAGCTCTGCCTGAGGTTGAGCGACGAGAAAACCAAAATCACACATGCTGCAGAAAATGAGGTGACGTTTCTCGCATACATCATCCGCAAGGGCACCGGCAAACACTGCAAATTTCACAGCAACCCTTTTGACTCAACCATCCGTATCTACATGAATACGGATGGTATCCTGAAAAAGCTACTTTAAAACGGTATGTGTACAGGTAATGGTTATCCCATTGGTATCTCTCGCCTCCTTAGGGAACCTCCGGAAGAAATCATCAAATACGGCAACCAGGTACTCCGCGGGCTCCTGACTCAGCAACGCGGGTGCTACAACTTCTTTAAGGGCTGGCGCATCCAATACGTTGTTATGTTTTCTATTGCTAAAACCTTGGCACGCAAATTCGACATCAGTGTAAAGAAAGTATTTGCCCGCTTCGGTAGCTCTCTATCGGTCAGTTACAGAAATGCCAAGGATAAAGCCTGTTCGGTTTCGTTGGCACTATACAAATCTTTTTCGAGACAAAAGGACTTCTTTGCCAAGATCAAGTCGGCAGTTATATCTATGCCCCTGCCTAAGTACAACTTGATGGATCCTCAGGGCCTTTTGCGCTAGCGAGTTACGACAAAACGGCTGGAACTTATATCTATCAAGCGAATAAAGACTATTTCTATGGTGAGCCTGTTGTCGATAAGCTCATTTTTAGTCCAAGTCAAAACCCGAAAGAGGCTCTTGAAAAGGGCGAACTTGATGTTGCACAGAGAACGAAATATGGTGAGGCCATGCAGCTTCAAAAGGAGGGGAAGTTTAAAGTCATCGAAGGACCGGGTCTGTGGGTTGGCAGGATGTATTTTAACTTTGGAGTACCAGAGTTTAACCAACGTGAGCTGAGACAGGCTTTATATTACGCCATCAACCGTCAAGAGCTGGTCGAAAAAGCGACTAAAAACAGTGCCGTAGCGGGCAATCCTGGGCATATTCATCCCGATTCCGAATGGTATTCTAAAGATGTAAAGCAGTATGAATTTAGTCCCGAAAAAGCGAAACAACTCTTGGATGCTGCGGGGATGAAGGACGTCAATCAAGATGGCACGAGGGATTTCAAGGGTAAATCCATGGAGTACGAATTCATCGTCACGGATGATCGGGTCAATGAAGCGGAAATGATTAAAAATTATTGTTCTGCTGCGGGGATTAAAATAAATGTTAAAGCCATGGATGGGCAGAGCCTAGATTCCTTAATGAAGGAAGGGAAATTTCAGTTAGCTCTCAATGGGCATGGTTCCTTTGGTGGAGATCCGGTGCTGCTTGCCAGATTTGCTTCGGAAAAAGTTACTCAAGGGTCTACGCCCAAAATAACAACTCAGGGCGGAAAAGGTTGGTCTAACGATCAATTTGATCAACTCTTTACTGAGCAGTTACGGGAAAATGATCACTCTAAGCGCTACCAAAAGGTTGCCGAGCTTCAAGAAATCATTGCCGAGGAACTCCCGACGTTAACCCTGTATTATAGGAAAATTACCTTTGCTTATAATCAGAATAAATTTGACGGCTGGTTTTTCACGAAAGACGGGGTCGCTATCGCTGTGCCCACGACACAAAACAAGCTGGTCTATATTAAGGGACAGTGGAAATAGTACGGGGATCAATGATGAAGATTCTAAAGAAGACGATTATTTATATAGTTCTGGTAGCTTCAATAAGTTTTTTACTGCCCAGGTTAATCCCGGGTAGTCCCTTCTTTTTTTCCCATTCGGATATGTATGTGCTCAATACCACGATGCCGGAAGATAGCTTTAACTCCTTTGTCCAATACTATCACCCAGACAAACCTGTACCAGAGCAGTTTTTGTTGTATCTCAAAGATCTCTTGAATTTTGATCTGGGGAGGTCCTTCCATTATAAACTGCCTGTTGCTGATTTATTGACGGGGTGCTTGGGTTGGACGATTTTCTTGTCCTTTGTATCCATTGGAATTTCATCCAGTATAGGAATACCTTTAGGCTTATTTTATGCGGTTAGAAAGGCTAGAAAAAGGGCAGTTTGGCTGAACATTTTTACTGGACTAAACTCTGTGCCGGTTATTGTAATAGCTATCATTATGCAAATGTTGTTAAGTTATAAGTTTGACCTGTTTCCTTCGAGTGGAGCATACACTCCGGGAATCAGCGTTAGTGACCCTGGTTGGATACTGGATGTAATAGGGCATGCCATTTTGCCCTTATGGGTACTTGTGTTGGCTGAACTGCCTCCAATTTTTATCTTGACCCATAATACCTGTTCTAGAACCAAGAACCAACCGTTTGTGGAAATGGCCCAGTATCTTAATATTCAAGAGCACGTTATAAATTACAAGTACATCTTGAAGAACACCTTACCCGAGATTCTGAGCAAGATAAATATTCAGTTTCTCTACGCTATCTCGGGAGTTTTATTTGTCGAAGTGGTATTTTCATATCCGGGTATCGGAACCCTGCTCAAGACCGCCGCCTATAGCAGGGACTACCCGCTCTTGCAGGGTATTCTGCTGGTCACGGGTATTTACGGAATTGTGATTAATTTAATCTTTGAACTAATCATCAAAAGGTTAAACCCGAGGGTGCAGGCATGAAAATTTTTCATTCAAGTAAAGGATCCTGGATTATTATACTGGTCATGGCCCTGATAGGATTAACCTACCCGTTGATTTCTCCCTACGAGGCCGGTGATTTTAGTTTTGATTCCTTAGTGTCCCCATCCTTCGATCATCTTTTGGGAACGATGAAATGGGCCATGATATCTTATCCATGCTCCTCGTCGGCTTCAGGGTATCGATAGGAATTGCTATAGCTGCATCAGTATTAGCCACGTTAAGCGGGACGGTCCTAGCGATCATAGCCGCTTACTATAAAGGCTTAGTCGATCGGATGATTGTGAGGATGACGGAAGTGTTTATTCTTGTCCCGGAAATTGTGGTCTTGCTTTTTATTACGGCGATTGCCAAGCCAACGGTTTATAACAGCATTCTAGCGATTGCCTTTTTTTCCTGGAGTAAAATCACTAGGATTATCCGAGCTAAAGCTCTCAGTGTTATTGAGCTGGAAAAGGTTCAATACACCCTGCTTTTGAAAGGCAACATCTTCGATATTACTCTAAAAATGTGGCGAGAATTGTATCCTGCAGTTGCCACGATGTTTGTTTTCCTGTGTGGTAAAGCGGCTGTGTATGAATCCACCTTGGCCTTTTTCGGGATAGGAGACCCTCTGGCCAAATCCTGGGGGCGTCTTATGAGGAATGCTTTAGATTATGAAGGGATTTTTAGTGGCAATACATATTTATGGTATCTTCTACCACCGCTCCTTTGTATTTTGATTTTTGTGTTGGCTATTTCTAGGATTGCCTATAACGTTGATGAAATTAGAAGTTAGAAGTGAAACGTAATGATTTTGAAGGTTAGTAAGTTTAAAGCAAGGTATTCAAGTAGCTCTGCCTGGTGGAGTTTTCCAAAACTTGAACTGAGTAAGGGTATGTGTTTGGCGATCATGGGCAAAACCGGGTGTGGTAAGACCACCTTGTTAAATGCCCTTTTTAGTCATTCTTTCACAGGCATGGTGGAATACGACCTTGCTGAACTAATGGGGAAGGATCTGCGGGTCTGGGGGAGGGAGCGGTATCAAGCCATCAGTTATATGCCCCAATATGCCCAAAACGGCTTAAACCCGTCATTAACCATCGGGGAACAGATTGAGTTGGTTAAAAGAAGCTGCAAGGTACCTGACTCAAGACTGGACTTATTTTTTCAAGATCTAGGCTTAGAGAAAGAGATCAGTCGTTTATACCCTTTTCAGATTAGTGGGGGAATGAAGCAAAGAGTGGTCATTTTAATGGGATTTATCAAGCAGCCTCGGCTCTTTATCTTGGATGAACCTTCCTCTGCCTTAGATTTTATGACCTTATCTAAGACCATGGATTTTCTTAAAAAGCGAAAACATGAGGGAGCGGGCCTAATTGTTGTGTCCCATCATTTGGGGTTTGCAACGAGTATCGCTGACAAGGTGATTGAGCTGTAGCATTCTCTCAATCAATTGGGAATTGAGTAGAGCTGAACTCTATCAGGAGGTTAAAATGTCTGAACTGTTAAAAGGGACGAACCTGACCAAATCCTTTGACACTCCTTTTGGGAGCGCGGTGATCCTGAACGGAATAAACCTGAAGCTAGAGGAAGGGAGTATTATTGCGCTGATCGGGGAGAGCGGCGGGGGCAAAACCACGCTTTTCAAAATCTTGATGGGTTTGGAAACAGCAGATTCAGGCAGTGTGTTTATGCTGGGAAAAGAGGTTGGACGACTTAGAAAGCGCAGTTTTGCAGAATGTGCGTCTATTCAGTATGTCTTCCAGGATCCTTACGCCTCCATGGCGGATGAAGCAACGGTTATTAGCACCCTGTCTGAACCGGCAAGACTCTGTAAACGAAATCATCGAGATTACTTGGAACCTGAAGAAGCACTTGTTTTAGCAGGGCTTCCTGGGGAAGAATTTATGGACCGGAAAATAAAGAGCCTTAGTGGTGGGCAAAGGCAAAAAATCGCCATAGCCCGTGCCTTGATTACACTTCCCCAAATCATTATTGCGGATGAAAGTATGTCTATGCTCGACGAAGGTTCTGCGCAGGAAATGGGTTCAATTTTTAGCAGAGTAAACAAACTGCTGGGGATTAGCTTTATTATCGTGACTCATAACAAAAATATATTGTTTGATTTATGCACCTTCATACTTGTCCTTCATCAAGGGAAAATCGTAGAAGCTGGGCTGAAAGAAGAGGTCTTGACCTCGCTCCAAGCGGAATATACGCGTCAATATTTGGAGTGCATGTTAAATATTGAAGGGAGAACTGACTTTGAGCAAAATAATGTACGTAAATCTTACGGCTGAAACCGTGGAAGAACGGGAATATAATGACGTACTCAGTCAATATTATGGCAGAGGGCTGACTTCCTACCTTGTTAAAGAAAATGTGCCTCCTCATGTAGGGAGACATAGTGCGGAAAATTGTCTTATTTTAGTGCCGGGGCTTCTATCGGGAACCTTTGCGCCAAGTACTGGGAGATTGAGTATTGCCGCGAAGAAAGCACAGGATTCTGGAATACAATACCTGAACTTAGCGGGGCCATTTTCGCAAAAAAATGGCTTGTTGTGCGCCGGGCAGTTCTATTTGTATTGGAGGATTAAAGTTCCTCTGTGCGCCGATTCCATTCGGAAGCACTAGCTAACAGACAGGGCGTCGTCCGTGAGGAGGGGTCCGGAGGGTCTGAAGGCAAACTGTGGAACGGAGCGAAAGCGAACCGATGCTGGCTGGTTTGGTGGGTAACTTTGCAAGATGTGAGAAAGCCCGATAAATGGAAAAAGCCAAATTAGTTAAGACGGTCGAGTTCACAGGGAGGCAAGTAGGATGACCCCGGGAGATCTCGCAGTGCCCGTGGAACGGTAACCTGACCTGCAAGGAGTGGTACTCTAAGTGGTCAACTATGCATTG
>NZ_JUEE01000097.1:0-5782 GCF_000802135.1 Desulfosporosinus sp. BICA1-9 | reverse complement strand
GGGTATGTGTCATACCTAGGCGGATGCATCGTTGAACCGTCTGGCCTTATTTCAAAAAACGGTAACATATTAGGTAAGGATCTATCGATAGCATTTTTGATATTAGCGCTGAACTGCCCAAAGACTATAGGGTTGAGATAAATGACTATGTCGCTGGTCATAACACTTCGGTTGATTTGGGCCATTTTATCGTTAATAACACATTCCCCGGGTTTTTTGATCCAGCACCCAAAGCAGCCCCTGCAAAAGGTGAGGTTATCCGTTCCCACCTCTATTAGTTCAATTCCTAATCCCTTGGTATTTAGAATTTCTTCAATGAGACTTTTCAGATTCTGATAGGTCTTGCATTGATACTCTTTATCCGAAATTAATAGGGCTTTCATTTTACTCACTCCTCAAGTTCAATAATGTTTACAGTGTCAACACCATAATAGCACATAATGTTTACGTTGTAAACATTATGTGCTATTATGGTATACTATTATTATGTTTTTAGAGAGGAAGTATAACCCCTTGATAAATGAGAGTTATCATCATGAAGATTTAAAGTCCGAATTGATTAAGAATGGGTTAAAGCTACTGGATGAAGAAGGGTATGAGAACTTCTCACTGCGCAAAGTGGCAAAAGCCTGCGGAGTAAGCCACACGGCACCTTACAGGCATTTCAAAAATAAGGACGATTTGATTCTTGCGATTACCCTTAAGGCTGAGCATAAATTTAACTTGAGCCTTCAGGAAGCCATTAATAACTATCCGAATGACATTAGAAGCCAAATTAAAGAAATGGGTTATGCTTATGTTAAGTTTTTTGTTGAAAACCCGGAATTTCTAAAGTTACTATTTCGAAGCGACCTGAGTAAACATTTGGATCATGAGCATTGTGAAACCCTTAAAGAGAGCGTGCAGCCTTTTGGGACATTCTATAATACTATTGTACGCTACCAATCGGAAAATCAAAGCAATGGGGCGGATAGTAGCACTGACCTAAATGCGTTAGTATTGGCCTGTTGGGGTTTGGTACACGGTATGGCAATTTTAATCGCTAACAAAGAGTTTGTTTATGAAGGGGATTATCTAGAACTTACCCGAAAAATACTTTGGAGTGAAACATTTCTGAACTTATAAAAATGTGGAAACTAGCTTATCTTTAAACAATGGATAGGTAAAGATAAGCTAGTTTAAAGGTCTTGCAGCCATTACTCGTAGCCCTTGCTTGCAGCTCTTGATTAGTTTTTACAGATTAGTGTTGTGGAACCAAGATAAGGAGAATACTTTTAATTAATACAAAATAGGTTCAGCAGAATAAACTCTGCTGAACCTATTTTGTTAATTACATCTCTATTATTCAACTCCGGAAAGACGATCATTAACAAATTTTTGCCAGTCCTCAGCCAGATCATCCTCAAATAGTACTGGGTCAGTATCGGCTACTTGCCTTGCGATATCGTTTGCCTCGATATTATTTTCATTGATACCCAATTGCTGAGGATCTAAAAAAGAAATTTCTTGCTTAAGATTTTCGAACGATTCCTGATCAACCCAGTACTTATAAAGTAATTCAAATACAGCTCTTTCGTTATCGGCCGTTATCTTCATTAGGCTACCTCCAATCCTTATAAAATTTGTGACTAAGTTATGAATTACTGTCCTTTCCCGAATGCAGTTAGTATGTCTTGAAGTAATTTTGTTTACACCTTTCTCTTCGAAAACTTGCTAGTTAAAGAGTTGAAACGTGTAAGTTAAGGTTCCTGGGCGGGAAAGACCCGAGGTTAAAAGCAAGCTTGAAATAGTCATTAAAAAGTGGCAGTTGAAGAATTCCTTAATATTATATAGCCAAATCTAATGAAGAGGATGAGTGATCGTTATGCCACGAATTCCTGCCGCATGTCCGGCTAATTTTGCAGGACACTATACTGTTAATCCTGGGGATACAATGTTTATAATTTCCAGTATCTTTAGAATGAATTTATCTGAACTGATCAGAGCAAATCCTCATATTAGTAACCCTAACGTTATTTTTCCGGGTGATGTCTTATGTGTTCCAGGTCAGATTTCCTTTCCTTGCTGTGTCACTCTGGATGTAGTACAACCCTCGGAATTAGGTGAAGCGGGAGTAGCGCTAGTTTATACTAGTTTCGTAGGAACACAAGCAATCAGTGTTATGGCAGTGATCGGTGCCCTGCCTGCTGGATTTGATAGCTTGGTTGCAGAAGTTGACATACCTAATCAGATAACTACACGTCAGCAACTATATCCATCCCCACAAACTCCGCCTACTTTTTCAGGAACTCTCTCTTTCCCAACGGCGGCATCTTTGACACCGGATACGATAATTAGAGTTTTTCCTGCCAATAGTACTACGGGCAATCAAGGACCGTAAGAATGCAGGGAAGTTTAAGTCATTGCCATAGATAAATTTCGGGATGGAGTGGAAGCGGAATTACTCATAGGAAAGAGCATTGCATATCCCAACCTGCTTTAACTGACCCATTGCGCGTTCCTTGCGTTGGGCATTGAAAGAGCCTGCAGACGTTATGAAGGTTTTTCTGACGTTATGCAAATTATTGCTTGCTGCTTTGATTTTCTAGACATATTTCTCACTCCTTCTCTAAATGATTAGTGTATAATTATCCATATCTGAACACTTTGTATGGTTTACTATAATGGATCTTTAGTTTGCAAGTATATAATCAATATCGAGGGAATGTACGTTATGAAACAATTCGTTTAAATTGTTCGGAAATAGGGGAGTGGAATAAAAAGCATAATACTAAATAGTATAATTTACAAAGAGAGACCAAAAAATCTGGTCTCTCTCAGCGTTGGAAATTCATATTACTATTTAGGATCAAGTCTTGTAACGGTGGGTCTAGGGTGACGGTAACATGTTGCTTATTTGAAAGGAAAGTTAGAAATGATTCGACCCTGTGAATTGAGTGAGAAGGACAAGATTTTTGTTATAATTAATGACGCTGCCCAAGCTTACCGAGGCATCATTCCGGTTGACTGATGGAAAGAACCGTATATGACTAAAGAAGAGCTTCAACAACAAATAGAGGAAGGTGTTGAGTTTTGGGGTTACGAAGAGGACGGCCAATTGCTTGGGGTCATGGGTATTCAACCGGTTAATGACGTTACCTTAATCCGACATGCTTATGTCCAAACTGTTAAAAGAAATTCAGGAATAGGTGGTAAACTATTATCACATCTCAAAACATTAACGAGTAAGCCAATCCTAATCGGTACATGGGCTGCAGCCGATTGGGCTATTAAATTTTATCAGAAACATGGATTTAGGGTTGTTTCAAGGGAAGAAAAAAATAGCTTGTTAAGAAAGTATTGGACTATACCGGATCGTCAGGTGGAAACATCAGTTGTTTGCTTATAGTTCATCAACTTTATCTGTTAGGAGAATACAATGATTAAAATTGCTGACTTAATAGTAGCGCTAACGTATGATCAAAAAACGTTAGAGGACATCGTGGCAAAAAGGCTGCATATAGAGCATCGTCGTATAGAGCGCATCAGTATTGCAAAACGCACGGTAAATACTCGCAACAAGCAGGACATCCATTTCAACATGACCGTTCTTGTATGTGTTTCAGGAGACGAAAACGAAGTCCTTTCAATGAACAAGGACAAATGCATCTCCAAAGAAATAGAGCTAATTTATACTGTACCCAAGGCTATAAAACTGAAAGAGCGTCCTGTCATTGTAGGGTGTGGCCCAGCAGGGATGTTTGCGGCATTGATTCTGGCGCAAGCAGGAGCAAGACCCATTCTGCTGGAGCGGGGACTCGATGTAGATAGCCGAAAGAGAAAGATATTAAAGTTTTGGCGGACCGGAATTCTTGATACCCAAACTAATGTACAGTTCGGTGAGGGAGGCGCAGGTACCTTTTCAGATGGCAAGTTGAAAATCGGACAGAAGAATTCTCGTAAAATAAAGGTGCTCAGTGAGTTGGTGCTGGCCGGTGCGCCCCCTGAAATCATGTATTTGAGTAAGCCGCATATCGGCACTGACCGTTTGCAAGAAATAGTTAAGAGAATTCGGGAGCAAGTGATACGCCTGGGGGGGGAGGTGCGCTTTAATGTAACCGTAACAGAAATACTGTTCAAGGACGGACAGGTAACTGGTGTGCGTTTTGAAGAGAAGGGGAATTATAGCGAAGTTTCTTCAGATAATGTTGTTCTGGCCATCGGGCATAGCGCACGTGATACTTTTAAGAGTTTGCTGAATAGCGGCGTCTATATGGAACAAAAGCCCTTTGCGCTAGGCGTGCGTATTGAACACTCCCAAGAAATGATCGATAAAATTCAGTACGGTGGCTTCGCTGGGCATCCTAAGCTTGGATCGGCTGATTACAAAATGGTAGTGCATCTGCAAAACGGAAGGGGCGTATATACTTTCTGCATGTGCCCAGGGGGGACAGTCGTTGCGGCGACGTCAGAGGAAAACGGTCTGACAACGAATGGAATGAGCGAATTCGCTCGGGACGGTAGAAATGCCAATACTGCGCTTTTAGTGACCCTTGAGAAGGGGGATTTTGGGAGCGAAGATCCACTTGTCGGTTGTGCTTTTCAGCGCAGGATAGAGGCAGCAGCATTCGCAGCGGGCGGCGGAGGATATAAAGCGCCGGTGCAAAGGTTGGAAGATTTTCTCCAAAAGCGCAAAACGACAGCTTTTGGGGATATACTGCCTACCTATCTGCCTGGAACTGAGTTCGCCGAGCTGGATTCCTTTTTACCGGAATATATCACAAATTCACTACGGCAAGGTATCATAGAGATGGGCTTGTGGATGCCTGGCTTTGCCTATCCGGATGCGCTGCTGACGGGGGCCGAAACCCGCAGCTCTTCACCAGTGCGCATAACCAGAGGGGAAAGTTTAGAGGCCATTGGCATCAAAGGCCTTTACCCCTGCGGAGAGGGAGCAGGATACGCTGGAGGTATCATATCTGCTGCGGTAGACGGGGTGCTTTGCGCAGAACAGATACTGGATAGTTAATTGCTCTTCCTAGATGCATTACCGTAATAACACAACATTTTGACACTCTTGAGTTTTATGGATAATAATAACAGTAGACAACATAAGCTAAAAGGTGTATTCTGATTGAGCGCCAAAAAAGCGCATCGACTGAAAAGCAATAGAGGTTAGACCTTTAAACTTTTCAATTGAAAAGAAGCAAATTGGTGTTGACAACTGATGTTGAAAATGCTAAATATACATCCGGCCAAAAACGAGCCGAAGCATCACGGTGATCAAAAATGCTAGGAGTTAATGCTTCCAGCTATTTGATCGGAACTGAGAAAATTAGTTATTGACAACGAGAGTTGAAAATGCTAGGATGTAAATCTGGCCGCAAAACGGCTAAGGAACATGGTCTTTGAAAACTAAACAACAAGGACAGCCAATGAGAGAAACTCGAAAGAGTTTCAAGAAAACAATGAGCGAATCATCTTCTTCAAGTAAGAAGTTTGAATAACTTTTTTTGGAGAGTTTGATCCTGGCTCAGGACGAACGCTGGCGGCGTGCCTAACACATGCAAGTCGAACGGTCTAATGCTTAACACTGAGTGTTCAGTAAAAGTTGGGACAGCGAGAGCGCGAAGAATGAGCGCTCCACGCATTAAATAAGTGCCAACACACAGATAGGGTGTATTACCTGTTCTGTGAGAAATACTCAAATCCTATCTGTGGAAGCTGAATGTTGAGTGTTAAGTATTAGATAGTGGCGGACGGGTGAGTAACGCGTGGGTAACCTACCCATAAAGCCGGGACA
>NZ_JUEE01000096.1:0-33401 GCF_000802135.1 Desulfosporosinus sp. BICA1-9 | reverse complement strand
CCAAGAGACTGCAACGTATATTCGCCACCAAATGAAGCAAGCTGGAGTTACTACCCCTGTTTTCACGGATAGTGCAATCGGACTTATCCACTCAGAGACAAAGGGAATTCCTCGACTCATTAACACGATTTGTACTCATGCCCTGTATGAGGCTAAGCGAACAGGAAGTGAGGTCATTGAGGACGCTCACATTGGGCGTATTTTAGCGGATACTGAACGGCAACGTGGTACTGCTATGTAAAGGTTATCCACATTATCCCCAATATACACATTGATTAGCATGTGCGTGTTGGGGATTTTTCTTAATTTGCATGTGTTGTCGTTGCAATTCTACAGATCTTGGCATGTTGTCAGTACACTTCTTCCGCCATTGGCAGTGAGATTTACGCCGTCATTTTAGGTGAGAAGCGACAATATGGCTGGATTTCTTTGATTACCATTATCTATTTACTGATAGAGTATTTATTTTTGCAATTAGGAATATACGAACATCATTGGTGGCAGTATTACATGACAGCCCTGGCAATTTTTATCTACCAGGTTATTGCTAAATTATGGTTTGAAAACCTAAATAGAATAAAACATGGATGGTTACGTAGCAGTACGTTCTACTTCGTTGGGTTTGTCATTCTACATTATCCCTAAGAAAGCAATAATGTGATGAGCATGCTGTGGTACGAGTGCCTCAAGTCCTTGCGCCACTAGGTTTCAAGGCACTTGTGCCTATAGAACAACAAACCTGAGAAGAACAAACGCCACACGGCGACTGATAACGATCACTCCTATTCAATATCATTTATCCATTCGTCCGAAGCCATAGGAAAACGTGTTAATTTCTCTTTAAAAATTTGTCGAATCTTCAAAAGCTGTTTCCAAGTCTTAGCCTCAAAAATCAAAACCAGTTCCGGTAAATTTGAAGAAGCTCGAATTAAGCCCCACCCATCATCGAACATTACTCTGGCACCATTAATGTCAATTACTTTATCGCCGTATTCATCTTTGAATTCTTTTACAATACTTTCAACTAGGCCGTATTTTAAAGTATCTGAACAGTGGACTTTAATTTCAGGAGAAGTGATGTATTGCGGAGCTTCCATTAAGATGTCTGCAATCGGTCTATTTACCTTAGAGAGATATTCCACCAACTTTGCTCCAGCTAAAATTGCGTCGTCAAACGAATAGAATTCGTCACCACCGATAAAGATATGGCCGCTGCGTTCACCTGCAAGTTCAGCCTTCTCTTCGTGCATCTTTGATTTAATATACGAGTGACCAGTTTTCCACATAATTGGTTGTCCGCTATGGGTCTCAATATCTTCAACTAGAGCTTGTGTACATTTAACATCGAAAACTATCTTAGCTCCTTTTTTCCTTTCAAGCAATTGCCTCGCTAATAATAAAAGTACTCTATCACTCCAAATATTTTGCCCATTTTGGTCAATGACACCTAGTCTATCCCCATCTCCGTCAAAAGACAAACCAACAGCTGCACTTATATCACGATTTCGAACCATCTGAGCCAGTCGTTCTCTGGCCTTTAAGTCCGAAGGGTTAGGGAAATAATGTGGGTAACTCGAATCGGGATCACAATTTAACTGGAATGTAATACATCCTAATCTCTGAAATACCTCGTAAGCATACAAGCCAGCTCCGCCGTTTCCTGCATCGATCACTAACCTAGGTTTATAATCTGACATCGTTATATTGCTGATCACGTAATCAATATACGCATCTCGGGGAGAAACCTTATTATGAACACCTATTTTTATATTGTCCTCACTGAATTCTTCTCCCAAGATGATATCATAAAGCTCGGTAATTTCATCTGGTACCATCGTTTTCGAATATGAATCACCTAATTTGAAGCCAGACCAACCATTTGGATTGTGACTAGCTGTAATCATCATTACACCTGGTGCCTTGTAATAATATTGAGCGAAATAAGCAACAGGACTAATTGTCATACCCAGATCATATACCTCAAAACCACTTTTAATAAATTCTTCTAAGGCTGCGGTCGAAAAACTTTCAGAGTAATCTCGGTTATCATAACCCAGAACTACGCGATTGACGTTCCGTCGAGTCAAAAATGTAATAAAACCCTTAGTTATTAATTTGACTGTATCTATATTTAGCTCATCATCTGATACGCGCCCCCGTACGTCATATTCTCTAAACATTGTCTTAAATATCTCTTTTTCCAAATCAATCAACACCCCAATCATTTTAGATAATTGAATATCCCAACTAGAAACACTGAATAATAGCTTATTTTAATTAGCCTTCCTCTAATTAAATCTTAAGTTCATCCACATCATGCAACATCCTCCATATTAATTAATTCCATATCACTACTTAGTGTATATGTTTAAGAAACTTCCTAACATTGATTTGAAGACCTAGATTAGGTTGATGATCTCTTACCCTTACCTTTGTCAGAGTCCATCACCGATCGTGTAGAGTAACATCAAAACAATATAGTGCATAACTCTACGACTGTTCATGTGATCTAGCATTTTACTTAATCTACTTGTATAATTTAAAGTGGTATCTGGCATTTATTTTTGGAAAATGCTAAAAACACAACTATATTAATTATTAAGAGGAGATAGTAGAGTGAAAAAGAAGTTTCTTGGTTTGGTAGTCGCAATAAGTCTAATCATGACTATGTTCATTGCTCCAGTCGGGGCAGCTCCGACAAATAACACCTACACGATTGCTTTCCAGCAACAAATTCCCGCTGACTATGATCTAGTTATTTCCAAAGCTGGAGGTAAGGTACTTAGGGTATTGCCTGAGGTATTAGGACTTGAGGTACAATCTGATAACCCGTTCTTTTTAAAAAATCTCAAAGAGGTTAAGGGAATCCAAGCCGCAAACGTTTCGTTGGTTATAAAATTAGATCATAAGAAAATTGACCCGTTGGCTGCTAACGGTCGACCAGTTAGAGATATTCCTCAAGCTAATCAAGCCGATAGTTACTGGGACTATCAATGGGATATTCAACGGATTACCCATAATGGAGATTCTTATGACCTGGAGACTGGCGGTGTGAAAAGCCTTAACGGAACAGTAATCCACAAAGCGATTGTTGGTATCATTGACACAGGGATTGATTTTACCCATCCAGATCTAAAGGCTAACATTGTTGGCGGTCAAAACTTTGTACCGGCCAATGCAGACGGAGACGCAACCGAAACTGGTGATCCTAATGACTATGGGGATCGCTACGGACATGGTACCCACGTGGCGGGTTTTATTGCGTCCAATGGCAAAATGAAAGGGATTGGCCCCAATCTAGGAATCCGTGCTTATCGTATCTTCTCTGCTAGCGGCAGCGCGCCGACGACCTGGATTGTACCGGCTATTATACAAGCAACTAAAGACAAAGTAGACGTCATAAATATGTCCATTGGTGGATTTGATAGTATCTCACGTTATACGTACCTAAATGACAAAAATGCTTATAGTGACGTTGCAGATGCACTTTTATACAGACGGGCCATTAAATACGCTGTAGATCATAATGTCACAGTCGTCACTGCAGCAGGGAATGAGTCTCTTAACTTAAATAATCCGACCACAATCACAAGTTACATGAACCAAACTTACGGAGACTCAGGACTTCAGTTTAAAGGCGCATCTCGCGAAGTACCCGGACAAATCCCGGGAGTTATTACTGTATCCTCTTCTAACAAATGGTCTAAAGAAAAAATTGCTTTCTACTCTAATTATGGATCCCGCTCCATCGATGTAGCCGCCCCCGGTGGTGACTTTGGACCAATCTATGACCAAACCGGTGATCTCAACCTACTGGACCTCCACTACAATACCTTTAGTACCTATCCGACTAACATGAAGCCCTATTTCACATCAAATCTTCGGGGCTATGCTCTGATGCAAGGTACCTCAATGGCTTCACCGAAAGTTGCAGGGATTGCCGGAGTGATTAAAGCCTACAATCCGGGATTGACCCCAGCCCAAGTGACTGCATTGATTCAACAGACAGCGGTCGATTTAGGTAAACCTGGAACCGATGAGCTCTTTGGCGCGGGCGAGGCTAATATTTACACTGCATTAACTGGAATGAAGAAGTAACGTCCCCTACCGAGCAGAACGCGAGGGGAGCAAAATTTTTCCATCTTGAATTTTAATGATGCGGCCAGCTAAGTGTTTATCGTGGGTAACAATGACAAAAGCAACCCCATACTCTTTATTCACTTGTTTAAAGATGTTATAAACATCTTCTGAACTATGTAAATCGAGGTTTCCCGTTGGTTCATCAGCCAAAATAATCTTAGGGTTATTGATCAGCGACCTGCCAATCGCTACACGCTGCTGTTGACCTCCGGATAGATCAAGAACATTGGATCGGCGATACTTATATAGCCCTAACATATCTAATAAGCAATTCGCCCTTTCCTTCACCTCAGCTCGGTTATTTCTTTGTATTTCACTAGGCATGAGAACATTGTCAAAAACATTAAACTCCTGTAATAAAAAATGAAATTGAAAGATAAACCCAATAGCCTGATTCCGCAATGTAGCTAATTTGCCCTGCGTCATATTATTAGTATTAGATCCATCGATGATGACTTCCCCACTAGTGGGCCTATCGAGAGTGCCCATGATATTTAAAAGCGTCGTTTTACCACTTCCAGAGGCTCCCACAACCGAATTAATGCTGTGTTCCTCAATTTCTAAATTAACATCGTAAAGAATTTGCGACTTTATCCGAGTCCCATAGGTCTTGTTAACATCTATCAATTCAATGACATTAGGCATTTTTAATTACCTCAATTGGGTTTAATTTATTACACCTGAGCGCAGGGAAAATGGCAGTTGACATTGCAACCACAAAGAAAATAAGGATAGATAGCCCGATAAACCTATAATCCACTGTGACCTTAACCACAGGTAATCCTTGAGCGGTCACAATGTATTTATTGAATCCTCTAAGAAAGACGACAAGGAAACCAAAACTAAGCGCGATTCCTACCAGACTAAATAATAACGCTTGATAGAAGAAGACAAGGCTTGCCGAAAAGTCCGTAAGACCCATGGCCTTTAAAATACCAACTTGTTTTGATTTTTGAAAGACGTTAATTGTCAATATATTGATTATACTTATAATGGTCGCCAGCATAATGAAGAATTGGATGACAAGGGTTACTAATTTTTGGCCTACGATAGCACTGACTAATAACTGATTCTGGCCTTTCCAATTGGTGATATATAACTCTTCCCCTGACAGAGCGCTGCTAATTTGGTCACTGACAACATCTGCTTGAAACGGGTCGTCAATCGCTAATTCAATCTCAGTCACTTCATTATCAAAACCAATGAAATTTTGCGCGGTAGTCAAATTCGTAATCACCCACGCATTATTAATCTTAGTAACTCCAAAATCATACAAGCCAACAGTTTTCATAGTCACCGTTTGTCTCGTTTGTCTACCAATGGTTAAGATACTGACCTCATCCCCGACCTTGACCCCTAATCGCTCAGCTAATTCTTTGCCTAGTAAAACCTCATTATCGTTAACCGGTGAACTTCCTTCGTAAATTGCCGCCGTAATGTTATACAGACGCTCAGTGTCTGAGATATTAAACCCCCGTACAAGTATAGGGATCGTCATTTTCTCAAGTTTTATCCACCCTTGGTTATTGACATTTGGGGATACCGCTTCAACTTCCGGAAAATTGCTTCTGAGCCTGTCCGCTTCCTTCTGCCAGTCACTAAATCCTCCACTTTTGGAGTGCACGGTAATATGGGGACTATAAGCTAAAACTTTATTGACTAATGTCTTTTCAAGTCCTTGACTGACCAGACCGATAAAAATCTGAACAGAGACTCCTATGGCTATGCCGAAAATGACTAAGAGGGTTTGTAATTTCTTATCAAGCAGAAACCGCCACGCGATGATTAAAGGTAACAGCACAACAATTTTAGTCCTCTCTTAGTTGTATTATTTAATGGTCTGTTTTCTGAACCAAATTACGTAAGAAAGTAATAATATCCTCGGAAAGATCTCCCCGACGCAAGGCGTATTCGATCGTTGCTTCCACAAACCCTAACTTGTCTCCTACGTCATACCTCCGCCCTTCGAATTCATAAGCAAGGATTTCCTGAGACCGCCCAAGTTCCTTAATCCCATCCGTGAGCTGAATCTCCCCACCTTTCCCTGCTGGAAGGACACTCAAGATATCAAAGATTTCCGGATTCAAAATATACCGTCCCATTATGGCTAAATGAGTTTCTGGGGCATCTTCAGGACGAGGTTTCTCCACCATATCCTTGGCACGATAAAGCCGATCCGCAAACTTTTCACCATCCACGATCCCGTATTTGGACGTATCCGATAGGGGAACTTCTTGAACCCCGACTATGCTTGCACCATAGCGCTCATATTGATTTATCATTTGACGTAAAGCAGGCACTTCAGAATAAATAATGTCATCCCCTAAAAGGACTGCAAATGGTTCATTACCAATAAATTTACGAGCGCTATAGATCGCATGTCCCAAGCCTAATGCCTCTTTTTGCCGAACGTAATATATATCGGCCATCTGGGCGACATCCTGCACCAAATCCAACAGTTCCTCTTTGGCATTTTTTTCTAAATAGACCTCAAGCTCCATGGAACGATCAAAGTGGTCTTCTATGGCTCGCTTATTCCGCCCCGTCACAATAATAATATCTTCGATTCCAGCTTTAATTGCCTCTTCTACAATATATTGAATCGTTGGTTTATCCACGATAGGCAACATCTCTTTTGGTTGAGCCTTTGTTGCTGGCAAAAAACGGGTTCCCAATCCTGCCGCTGGAATTATTGCTTTACGAATTTTACGCATATTCTTATCTCTCCTTTTAACATCAAACGACTCATTTAGTACTTGTATATGTGTATTTAATAACAATCCACCTACTAAGTCTGTTTCCCTATTACCTCCATCTATTTGTTTTTCCATATAATCCTTTAGTCCCTCTTCACATGTTACCCTAATATTTTCCTTTAGGTATCTGATGGACTTTTCTGTCTCAACGCTGATGATACGATTAACTCTCTCAAAATTTATCGGCCTCTGCAAAATTTCTTCCAGCTTATCCATATCTCTGACTTCTCTATCTTCAACAGAAAATCTATGTAACAAATCTCTGAGTTTTTGCTTATTGCTTTCTCGTACGATAGTCGCAAACGGTCTATTATATTTGATGGAGTAGATGCTCCCATAGAATGTATCGGTTATTATATAGTCTGCACCTTTCACATATGCTAAAAGTTCAAACGGATCAGCTTCAAATTTTATGTCCGTCCACTTTTGATGCGTTCCCACGGAAACCAACTTTTTGTTGTACTTTTCTGCATATCGCTTAATTGCCTTTATCTCAACTTCAGAGTTGATTCGATTCTCATAAGCATAAATCAGTATATAATTGTTGAGCCCGCTCTGCGGTGTTGTCAATTTATCAAAATTAGAAATAATAACTGGGTCAACATTTATAACGGGAGGTATACCAGTTAGCTCTTTAACTACTTTAAATGAGTTGTTATCTCTCACGGAAATATTAGAGAATACCCTAAGCAGCTCTCCCACTTCAGAGTTAATACCATAGTTCTTAAGTCCCTTAAGTGTCGTATATCCACAGCTGGCCGCATAACTTATTACTTTGTAAGTATTATTGTCTTTGCCAAACAGCTCCTTTGAATACCCTACATTACGGTTTGTCTGCAAGCAGTTGAAGACTTCGTCACTACCAATCACCAAGACATCGACTTTGGTTCTGTAGTTTCTTATTTCGCTTAGACCAAGCATAGCGAAATATTTCATATCGAAGAGGCCAGCCAATGTTTTTTTCTTGAAGACTATCCGCCTTATAATATGGTAAACTTTACACGCAATTCTATAGATAACCCCTTTTTCAGTACTAAAAGGAACAATGGGTTTCTCAATCTTATAATCTACAAATACAACTTCATGCCCTAGATTTTCAATGGTCATTTTTAGCCCATACGCTTGAAGAAAAGAACCGTAATTCTTTATGCGTTGCATAGACATGATTCCAACTTTCATCAGTTCAATGCTCCTTTATACTTAGTACTCTCCTACTTCACCTTATAATACTCAACATACCAATCAGCGAACTTCTGTAACCCTTCTTCTATACTTGTACTCGGTTTGAAATCAAAATCCCTCTCCAAAGGTGAACTATCACTATAGGTGGCCTTAACATCACCCGGCTGCATTGGAAAGAACTCTTTCTTAGCGACAATCCTTCTACTGACTGTCTTACTTAGCGCTTTTTCCAGTGCAACGATATAATCCATCAGTTGCACTGGTTGATTGTTTCCAATATTGTAGACTGCATATTGTATACCGTTTAGGATACTGTCCTTATCAACTCTTTTAGCAGGTGGATTGCACAAAATTCTTGCCACAGATTCAACGATATCATCGATATAGGTAAAGTCCCTATAGCAGTCCCCATAGTTAAACACCTGAATTGGCTCGCCATTTAATATCTTCTGAGTAAAACCGAAATAGGCCATGTCCGGTCTTCCCATCGGACCGTAAACAGTGAAGAACCGCAATCCTGTGCAAGGTATGCCGTATAATTGGCTATAGGTATGCGCCATCAACTCATTTGATTTTTTAGTAGCCGCGTAAAGCGAAACGGGATTGTCGACCTGATCATCGGTTGAGAACGGTACTTTCGTATTCGCTCCATAAACGGAACTGGAGGATGCGTAGACTAAATGATCGACCGAGTTATGACGACAGGCCTCTAAAATATTATAAAATCCGATGATGTTGCTCTGAATATAGGAATCAGGATTTTCTATACTGTAGCGAACTCCTGCTTGAGCTGCCAGATTCATGATAATGTTTGGCTTGTAGTCTTCAAAGACGTTCGTGACAGTGTCTTTGTCAGAGATGTCCCCTTTGATAAAGGTATAGCGGTCATATCCTTCCAACTGTTTCAATCTGCTATACTTTAAATTCACATCATAATAGTCGTTCATATTATCAATTCCAACGACTCTGCATCCATGCTCCAACAGCTTCTTAGACAGGAAAAATCCGATGAATCCAGCACCACCGGTGATTAAATAGGCATTACTGGGGTCTAATTGTTTATAACCTTCAATCATGTTAGTTCGTCTCCTTTTATTAAGATGGAATGCCCTCCACTCATCCTATTCTATCGGGTGACAGATTACTTCCTACCTATAGAGTAATATTCCACGCCGCTTTCCCTCATATCTTCCACACCAAAAATATTCCTTCCATCATATACAAGTGGGGTGCGCATCAGTTTCTTAAAATCTTCCGGCTTCACAGTTTTAATTTCTCCCCATTCTGTAAAGATAAAGCAGACGTTAGCGCCTTGGAGCGCTTCTTCAACGCTTTCTACGTATTTTAATCTACCCTTGCCATGCTCCCCCTCCTCCTCTGTACTGGTCTCAGGAAATCCCTTCTTAAAGTTATTAATCCCAACAGGATCATACGCATAAATATCTGCTCCCTGTTCTAACAACAAAGGCACATTTTCTAAAGATGGAGCCTCTCTTAAATCATCTGTTCCCGGCTTGAATGTCAATCCCAGCACAGCCACTTTCAAGCCATTAAAAGTAATGAGTCTCTGACAGGCCTTCTTATATAAGAGTATTTTCTGGTCTTTATTCACATCAATAGCAGCCTTAACCGTTCTAAGCTCATAGCCATTTTGCTTAGCCAAATAATCCAGGGCTTTCGTATCCTTAGGGAAGCAGCTGCCACCGTAGCCAATACCGGCATTTAAGAACTTATTACCTATTCTGCTATCGAATCCCATCCCCTTGGCCACGTTCTGTATATCCGCGCCCACTAATTCACAAAGGTTAGCGATGTCGTTCATATAGGATATTTTTAACGCGAGGAAGTCGTTGGAAGCGTATTTAATCATCTCGGCGGACCTTCTTGACACGGATACGATAGGCAAGCCAAAGGGTTCATAGACCTTCATCAAGGTTTCCTCGGCTGTTTTGCTGTCTGTGCCGATGATAATTCTTGCCGCCTCCAAAGTATCGCGCACCGCTGTACCTTGGGCTAAGAACTCTGGGTTACTTGCTACTTCGACCTTTATCTTCTTATTCTTCTCAACATTATCATTCTCACCGTCTCTTGGCAGAAAGTCCTGAATAAATTGTTCCACCTTGTCATTGGTGCCTACAGGGACTGTGGATTTTACCACAACGAGGCAGTCCTTTTCAACTGTTTCAGCGATCTGTCTTGCGACTGTTGCTATGTATGACAGGTTGGCAGAACCGTCCGGTTGTTCCGGTGTTCCAACTCCGATAAAGATGGCGTCAGCGTTCTTATAGGCTGATTTATAGTCGGTAGTGTAAGTTAATCTGTCTTTATTAAGATACATTAATTCCTCTAAATCTTGTTCGTAAATTGGGGAAAAGCCTTCTTGCATCCTTATTACTTTCTTTACATCAATATCAACACAAGTTACCTGATGTCCTCTATGGGCCATGCATACGCCTGAGACTAAGCCAACATATCCTGTCCCTGCTACTGCTATGTTAAGTGGGTGGGGTATAGCCTTGGGGGCTTGGGTTTGTGGAGATAGTGTTTTAAATGCTATCTTGTCCATAGTTGTTCTCCTTTTATATCGATGATTTTTCCAATTTGAGAGTATATTTATCTATATTCAAGATCCATTAACAACTTTTTACATAATTTTTAATTACTTTTTTTAGGTTAGGTGGAATACGATTTTTAATTTTCTTTAAATAAATTTGCATTCCCATTTTTTTATAAAAGAATTTATCTACACCTACATACCCTTGTTTACTATAAATATCCATTACTTTTTCCCTTATCTGTGGTTTTGTACATGGGTGATATAAATTCCCATTCTTATAACCAATTTTTTCAAACTTAGATTCAACCAGATGTAGTCGACTCCTGTTTTTATTAATCCATTTTATTCCATCTGTAGTATTTACAACAATACAAGAAATACCTTTTTCCACTGAATACGGCCCTTTAGTGTCTGATAAAATTTCCGAATGTTCATGCTGTATTCCCCAATAATCACCGATCGTTATATCTGCGGGTCTGTTTCTACAGGCATACTTACATTCATAACAACTTTCTCTATGAATTAAACCTTTGAGAAATAAGTTATAGTAGGAGGATTCGTCAACATAAACCGTTTTTGTTTTTACTCCCCCCCATTTCATCTGAACAGTAACCTTACCAATCATCGATTCCCAACCTTTTGTTTTATCTCTAAATTTAAAATCAACGATTTTTCCACCCATTTTTTTTTCAAGCAATGACAAATATGCTTTAAAAAAATCCGCATTAGGAACACCATGACAAATTATGTCAACGGTAAGTAAATTTTCATATTTTTTATATAAAAATGTTTTAAGACCAGCAATCTGACAAGGTGTGCCTGAAAATAAAACCCGACGTCCTTCTAATAAATACTTCTTTGCCTCTTTATAAGTATCTCTAATGTAACTTTGAACGTACTTAGAGCCTTGCAATTTAACCATATCCTTAAGTTCGTGTATTGCTACATGCTTAGGTACAAGTTTCATTTCACCATCTGTTGTATTATTACATTCTTTCTCCAGCGTTGCTCCAAATACCACGCCTCCATTTTCTAAAAAATCTGTTGCAATTGCCGAAAATGCACCACCAGACGAAGAAATACTCAACTGAATTTCATTTTTATTACACGCTGCATAGCAACCTTTTGGTTCATTTTCTTCGACTATAGTTTGAAAGGCACATACTTTTTTGCAAATTCCGCAATAAATACAAAGTTTTTCATCAATTGATGGATAGATGAATCCGTAATCATCACTCTTCATAGAAATTGCTTGTTTTGTACACACACTTACACAAGCTTCACACCCACAACACATTTGTTTTTGACTAAAAAGTATAATTTTTTTAGATTTTATATCTTTATTATTTTTCAACTAATCATTCTCTCCCTTCATTTATCAGTAATGAGAATTTGTTGGGCAAATTAAAGTGTACTTAGCACACCGATCAACAACAAGAACAAACGTATCAAGTATGATGTACAAACAATAATTGAAAGTGAAACTAATATGTTCTTTAAATATTTCCACCACAAGAACTTCATTGTGTTAAATAGTGCACAAAAAAAACATGTTTGTATACAAAAAACGCAAGCAGACATCAATGCTAAACCTATGTAGATGCTGTCAAAAACATAATAACCCGCTATGAAGCTAAGCGCACAGACTATTAATTGAATAATTGTCGAAATCATTGGGTACTTTTGTTTATTTAATACAATTGCAAGTCCCCGTGATGACAACAGCATAAAAGTGGAAAATGCATTAAAAACAACAATTCTTATCATATCACCGGCAATGACATACTCGGGACCCAGTACCATAGGTATTAGCACATCAGAGAGGGAATATAGTAATATTATGGGAAATATCGCCATATTCATTGCTCTTTTTAAGTTTCTATATGTAAAATTACTAATTGCAATAACATCATCTTTCATCGACGCTATTGACTGATAATAAACCCGGCCAATTGCTGTTGCCAGCAAATTAACTGGAATATTTAGGATTTTTACCGAAATCGAATAATACCCTACCATTTCAGCTCCAAATAATGCCCGGATAAACAAAATAGGGAGTTGGTTTTTAACCTGTGTAATAATATTCGTAGGCATTTGATAAATTACAAACTCACGTTTTAATTTTACTATTCTATAAAATTCCTTTATGTTAAACAGAAATATTTCATTAGGCGAATATCGTTTTAAATGAATTAGCGTTACAATTTGCCCAAGTATCATACCGATATAATATCCGTATGTAATTTGCCCCATCATGCCCATACCAATAGCAATTACACCTGCAAATACATTGTTAATAATGGGGTTTTTCATTAATATATTGTACTGACCTTTTTTATTAAGCCATGTATAGCATATTTGTGTCTGCTGAAAAGTAAAAGCAATAATTATAATCATAAGTGAAATTATATAATGTTCGGTATAAGAGGAGGGGTTTGTATAGTTATTGTAAATAAAAATAACTACACCAGAAAGAATACTCAATATCACTCCAATTGTAGAAACCACTTTATAGATTAATAATGTATCTTCTTCACTTTCTTCAATCATGATAGCATTTGTTAACCCTAAGTCTGAAAATGAATTTATAATAATTGATATTGAATACATCGTTGCCCAGATTCCAAGGATCTTTACACCATATATTCGAGTAAAAATTGGTAATGTAATAAAGGAAACTATTTGACCGACCATTGTTCCACTGCTAATCTTTGCGACATTTCTCACATTTATTGACAATTTAAGCTTATTTAATATTTTATTAAGCATCTACTTTAATCCTCACTACTTGTTCCAAAACTACTCAAACTATTTTTCTAAGACAAAGCGAATACTATTCTATATTAGAAATAATCTTATTCAAAAATGTGAAGGCATACTTTTTTTCTTGTTTGATCCGTGAACGTACTATTTCATAATCTATGGTTTTGTTCAAATCTAACTCCAAATTATTTTCAAGTAAACGATTATTTAACCCAAATTTATCGAGTAATGTTTCCAGTCGTGCATTACCCATATGTGTTTCTTTATGCAAACCAATAAAGAACTCTTTTTCCATGATAATGGAAAAAGCAGTACCGTGAAATGAATTTGTAAGAACATAGTTTGCCTTACTAAAGTATCCTAAAAATTCGCCTATACCAGCAGTTGAAACAATCTTTGTGTGAAGAGGTCTTTCTGCTCTAACTGACAAATATATGATTTTTAAACCAGTTTTTTTGGCAAGTTGTTTTGCAAACGAAAATAAATCGGGAGACTTTGCTAAAGTATAAACCAAAATATAATTATTTTCCTTCGGAGTGACAGCGTGCTCCATCCATTCAATTTTATCTATCAAAAACGTTGGATCTATTAACAATTCTGCAGTTCGCTTTGTTTCAAATTCAACCGCCTCTTGCAAATCTTTTTCACGAACAGAGATATGGTTAAAATCCATAAGCTGCCGCCTTAAGCACTCCTTCACCGAAGGTGTAATCTCACCCAAACTTGCAGCATAAGAGTTTTTCTTTTTGGCATCCTTTATAAAGGATAAATAAAAATTTAGATCATTCCCTGTTTTTTTTAAATCCCATATCTGGTCACTACCAGCAATAAAACTATCATAAATTTGATTTGAATCTGCAATGTTTTGGGGCGTATATAATTTTTCTGATAATGTAGTATTTCGCATTAAAAATTCTTCAATTTTCTTCTTACGAATAGAACGTGTAGGATACATCAATATATATTCTATTATTTTTTTAAAACCACCTGAAAGCCTTCCTCGAAATGTATTATTGCATTTATAATTATCATATAAGTAATCGACCACTTCACAATCACAACCTGTACTTTTTACTGCTCGATATAAGGCGAAACATTGTAAGGCAGCACCATAATTTACCGCCTTGTGGAAAGTAAGAATTCCAATTTTCTTGCTCATGATAATACCTCTTTTCAGTTGCCTAAAATACTATTGATGTAATTTCTCCTTATAAGTATGGATCAAGAAAATTATCATAGATAATATAACTACCTGTATCATAATTTGATTTGGGTAATATATCCAGTTTCCTGTAATACCATATATGCTAATCAGAAGTTGCATATATATTATGAAATATAGCATTCTTTGATGAATAACCGATAAATCTGTTAATCGTTTGAATAACTTAAATGCACTCATAAAAACAGAACTCAATAAACTTAAGTAGATAGTACCTCCGATTACTCCTGTTTCAGCAAATATTTGATAATATACATTATGGGCTTGATATATCCAAATATCTCCATTTCCAAATCGAATCCCCGAATCATTTGCAATTGTATTATAGCTCCCCATTCCACTTCCATATATTGGTCTATCCTTAAACATATTAATGGCAACCTCCCATAATCGTTCCCTTCCATTCATCGTCAAATAATCGTCACTATCCTGAAAACGCAAAAACAGATTATACAACGCATCTATATTTTTGGATAACAAATATAAAGTAATCCCTAAAACTATCGCAGCACCAATAATATAAATTTTCCGTTTACCCTGTTTTGAAATCATAATAAAAAATATTGGAATAATCACTGAAATAACAAACAAAGTTCTTTTCCCTGTCAGGATTAAGGCTATATAAAAAATAAACATCAATGGAAGCATTTTCTTGTTTGAGGCTGATTTTGTAAAATAATTGCCCCAGGTTAGCGCTAAAGCTACATTTATGATAACGGCCGCTTCGCCACGTTCTCCGATAAAACCCGAATATGATCCTGTCTGCAGTTCGATTATTGTTTGTTCATACGTTCTAGATAATAAAAACATAAAATAATTCGGTATCATATCTTGTATAAATACGGATATGATAATTGAAATAGCGGTAACTATTGCTATTATTTCAAATGTCTTCATAATTCGTAAATATATTTTTTCATCAAATGGTCTTGCCAATATAAGACAGCAACTAAGATAAATACTTAAAAATTTTATTGTTGCAACCATATCCTGTGTATATGTGATTCCTAACCCCATCCAAATTGTAAGTATCATAAAAATAATAAAACATCTGTTTATATATATAAATGTGTTTCCTAATTTAAAAAGCATCAAAAGAGCAGCAGCCCAAATTAAATATATTCTATATGATAGTATTAGTGTTCCACCACTCATGCAAACAGCAATAATTAATATCATAATCATAATATCTATTCTATTGGTTTTATTATTTAATTGTTCTTTTGCGATCATATTTATAGCTACCTCATGCTTTGAAATATTTTGTTATAATGCAATTGCTCATTTGTTGTTATTTTTATAAACAACAATGATCGTATAATAAAAAACCCATAAATTTAAGCAATATAGAGCTGATGAAATTCGAAGTAATCTATTCGGTGCTCCCATAGCTAATTTTTTCATATGTTTTATTACTGGATAAGTTGTTGCGAATTTTTTAAATAGATCCCTTCGTTTCCCTTTAGCAAAGGTTTTAGCTGTCGTCCATACTGTACGAGGTAACATATAACCACTAAAATTGTGAACGTAATCACAATTTTCATCTAACATATATTGTTTCACTCTAATCATAGCTTCAACCAAATCCGTTTTGTTCCAACTAACAGTATTCACCGCTGATAAAGGATTATTATAGTAACCATACATCTTATCTTTTATGATAATTCCATTACTACAATGAGTCAGATATTTCCAAGCAAACTCTAAATCTTCACCGTATTTTGTTCCTGCTGTAAAACTAATATTGTACTTATCGATTATATCCATTTTGTATATAAATCCGCCAAAATGGATATTTTCTTTCTCATACATAAAAGTTTTCATTATATCGGCTATATTAATAATTGAAGTTGTTTTGTTATCGACTTCTTTTTTGTTTAAAACACTTTCTATATCTCTATCAAAATAGGCAAAAGATACATCAATATTATTATTTTCCACTGATTTAACTATTAACTCTAAAAATCCTCTATGATAAACATCATCACCATCTAAGAAACATATATACTTACCATTAGCATTTTTTAATCCATTGTTTCTAGCTACACTTACCCCAGAATTACTTTGTTCAATATATCTAATATTCAAAGATGACTGATTCAGATAATTATCTACAACTTCATGAATTTTGTCAGAAGAGCCATCATTAATAATTATCACTTCAAAGTCTTTGTAAGATTGATTCTCTAGTGATTTTAGTGTCCATGGTAATGTTTTGGCCGCATTATAACAAGGTATAATTACACTAACATAAGATTTGTGCAAAGCATTTGATGTAGGGCCCAAAATTGCATTCCTCCGCTTTGATGTGTAGTAATAGAATTACACTGTAATTCTGTTTTAACCTATTTTCAGGCTAGTTTTTACAATTGATTAATTATGGGAATTATATACAATCCTCTCTTACCCTCATGTACCGAATCAATACATACGCTATCACCAGCATGATTCCATCTTGGATGTAAGTCGCAACGCACATCGTTATCATAACGAAATGGAGCAAAAACCCTGGTAATTTTCATTGCTTCATTACTCTCTTCTTTGCAGATAAATACCGATGCAAGACGCTTTCTGTTAGGGTATGTATCAGTCACTATCAAACTGCTATTAGGAGAATAGCTGCAATGTCCGTCTGTATTCAGTTCCTGCCAAAATAGTTTATATTCCTTTGTCTTATCTCTCATTAAATAATAGTGGTCACCCGTCTCAAACTTACGCATAAATGAGAGAATCTCGTTACTATTCTTCCAATAGCAATGGGAAGTAAAATTATCATCATTCAGATTGTACATATCAGATCCATCGCATTTGGCAGTAATCAACCGGGTAAACTTTTTGCCTCTTTTGAACCAGCGATGCAGGATCATAAATCTTTCACCATCTGGGCTAATCATAAGATGATTTACTTTATGCTCTGCCCCTTTCATTTCTTCTCTAGGTATGAAGTTTGCAAAGTCGGTATATTTCAGAATTTCAATGACTTCACTAGTTTGTAAATCCATTTTCCAGATGCAGGTCTTGTCAGGACATAATTCCTTTTCTGTCACATCTGGCTGGTTGGTATAGCCATATCCTTTTCTTAGCCTGTGTAATCTTGAAAAGTCAAGGCTCAAAGCAAATGTTCCTTCTGAAGAAACACTATATACCGGTAAGGGTAAAACCTTTTCTTCTGACTTCGTTTTAACATTAAAAATGACGGAACAGTACTTTTTATCTCTGAAATCATTATAGATAATTCTTTCGGAGAAGTCCGGCCCCAACCACTGTGCCATACAGCCCTGCTGCACATTCCAAGCATGTGTCGCAGCGATTTTGTATGGCTTATTACCGTTCTTTGTATCAAGAAGAATAATCTCTGCATCGTCTTTCGGAGCCACTGACGTATATGCCTGTCGCACTTTTAAACAAATCATGTATCTATCGGTAATGTCCCACGGGGATTTATCGTAATAACCAAAGAAATATTCATATTTATCATCCGGTGATACTCGAATCACTTTGCCTTCTGATTTAAATTTCTCATTTGATAATGCATACATGCCGAGCTGATAAACTCTCTTGCATGAACGCTTAACAAATGGAAACTGTTCTAATAATCTTTTCCCTGTATTTTCTAATACTACAAAATTCATAATTCACCCCTTCGCTTATCTCAAACTGTACTTTATATTTAAATCCAAACTCTATTAAGATAATGGGTTTAATTTTCTTGAGACCAAATCTTTCGTTTTGAAGCTACATCCTCATATTTACCAATAACCTTTGCGGGATTCCCACCAACGACACATCCCTCTGGAACATCCTTTGTTACAACACTGCCAACCGCTACAATTGCATTTGGGCCAATTTTCACCCCGTACATAATAACGGACTTGGCTCCGATGAAAACGTTGGTAAGCAACTCAATCTCTCCACTATATCGCTTATACCTCACCGAAGAATTCTGAAGTTTGCATTCATCATTAAATAAATCATGTAATACATCGTGTGTGCAAAAATACACATCAGTTGCTACTTTTACATTATCATGAATAGTAATTAAATGCGGATCAGCTGGTATAATGCGAGAATACCAAAAGTTATTGTCACCAAATGCCTTGAAGATCCCTTTTTCCTTTAAATAATTCGCCTTTTTCCTGCCAGAGTTTGATAGACTAAGTCTTATGATGATTCTTATTTTTTCTTTCCAACTCATTCTTTTCATGACACTCAACCTCACCAATTTACCTGAATAAACTCATCAATCATATCATAATGTCAATCTCACTTATTTTGATACTTATCGCTGCCAAGATACCGATTAGGATAAAAGCAAAAATCTATAACCCATATTTTCTGACATATCTTATATAACATTAATGGAAGAATGGTTCCGGCTATCGTACATATACATAACTGGCTCCACCCCCCTGCAATTAAAATTCCAAGTCTATCCATAATTATCCTGGTGGCTGCTATTACAACTCCATGTATTAGATAAATTGGAAATGAATTCTTTCCAATGTGTTCAAGTATTTTATTTTGAACGATTCGATAACTCAGCTGTAGGAAAAAAGTTATACATAAGAATGCTTTTATCACACCAATAATTGAAAGCGAATTTATCTGTACAAAATTAAAGCTAATAATCACCAGGGCTACCATCGCTATTCCGTTTAAAATGAACATGGTATTATTTTTTTTATTAACTTCAAGCCATTTTATAAAGGAAGCTCCTGCATGGGCACCTAAGTAAAAATAAAAGAACCATTTTAATACATCATATAGAAACGTATCAGTAAAATTAATCTGACTTAAAATCTCTAACTTACTTATATAAGGCAATATCAACATGGCGATAAAACTGACCGCTAAAATTACTTTTTTATTATAATTCCGGCTGTCCAACAGAATAGCAATTATGGTAATCACCATCAAAGCGTAGATAAACCACATGAAACTGATGGGATACACTGGAATTAAAATCAAGTCAGAAATATCTAGTTTCGTATTTACATAGCCTGATGTAAATGCTTTCAAAATCCAGTAACCAATTGAAAATATAATGTATGGTATACCGTAACTTAACACCTTTTTACCTATCTTGTTCCCTAGGGTAACGTCCCGTTGATCAGTTACCCGATATAGATAACCACTAATAACAAAGAACAAAGGCATCTGAAAACTCGCAATAAAACTATGTACAAAATTAAATCCTGTGGCCTCTAACAGAAGCCCTGAATTATGATAAGACGCAACCACATGCCCCATCACTACAGCTATAATTGCTTCTCCCTTTGCAACATCTAACCAATACTCACGCTTACTTTCAGCTCTCCCTGCCTCTTTATCAGTCACACCAATTCTCCTGAATAAACTCCTGAATCATATTGACAATCGCCATCGGGTCTTTATTTTTCCAAGGAACAACATCAGCCGTACCCTCATAATAAGCTTGCACTGCTGCCCCTAAATCCTCCATGTCATGCTCAAACACCGCAAGCACATATTTGTTTGCTGCAAATGCTTCATTATTTTGTATTTGATGGTCATTGATATGCTCACCGTATTTTTCAAGCCTAGTAACAGCAATGACTTTCTTTCCTGCATTTAAGGCTTTCATAATGGAGCCGGATGCTCCGTGACTTATGACGATATCCGCTGCATTCACTTTTTCCTGAAATTCCTCTTGAGAAAGAAAATCCCTGTATTCAAAATGTTTTGGCTGATAGGTAGAAGTACCAATCTGAGCAAATATTTCTTCCTTTATGATTCCCACTTCACACAACTCGTCCAACTTCACGAATAGGCGATTGAAAGGGTAGTTCCGGGAACCAACGCATACAAAAATCAATACAGACACCCCCCGTAAATTGCACTCTTATAGAATTTCTTCTGGGTCTCCCACTGGACAATAAATAAATCTGTATGCTTTTCCATTTTGAGACCGGCCACGGTTGGCATGTCTGCCCTGCCAAAGGTTTCTATGAAAACAAATTTTTTGTGAAATAACACGGTTAATAAATAGAAAGGATAAGCAACCATGGTTCCAGTTGTTATAATGAAATCAGGCTTCTCTCTTATCCATATCATCAATGTTTTCGTAGCATTATAGAGCATCTTGAAAGGCATCAGCTTATCTTTCAAATCCGTCTGTAACATAAAATATTTTGCTTTGGCTTCAAACTGCGTTTTCTCGGTTACAAAGAAACCATCGTATTTATCAATGAGAGGCTGTAGCTTTTGGAGCTGCTCCCAATGACCGCCCGATGAGGATACAAGACAGACCTTTGGTTTTCTTGTGTCGCTATTATTTATATTTAAAGAATGTTTTGATTTGTTTTTTTCTTTAATGCTCTTCATGTTACTTATTAACTCGCTCCTCTCCCCACCAACACTACCGGCACCGTCTTTGCCAATATCGCTAAATCCATCCATAACGACCATCGTTCCACATACTCTGCATCCATTTCCATCCACTCATCAAAATCTACTTGATTCCGCCCACTAATCTGCCAAATACATGTAATCCCCGGCCTAACTGCCAACCTCTTTCGATGCTTCGGATCATACATATTAACCTCACTCGGCAATGGAGGGCGTGGTCCGACCAAACTCATTTCGCCCAAGAATATGTTCCATAACTGTGGCAACTCGTCCAAACTCGTCTTCCTTAAAAACCTTCCGACCGGAGTAACCCGAGGATCGTTTGTAATCTTAAACACCGGTCCACTCATCTCATTAAGATGAGCTAACTTGGACTTAAGTTTTTCCGCATCCACAACCATCGATCTGAATTTATACATCTTGAAGATCCGACCATTTAAGCCCACACGTTCTTGAGGAAAAAAAACCGGCCCCTCAGATGAAACTTTAATAGCGATCGCAATTGCCAACAGAATCGGACTTATAACTACAAGACTAATACCCGTAAGAACAACATCCATGCCCCTCTTGGCTAATTCCTGCACAGGTAGTCTTGGACGACCATCATAGGTAACCATCGGAAGTCCACCAAAATCAATCGGTCTACTCCGAGCAACTTTAGCTACTGTCTCATCAAGTAGAACCGTTAATGTTTTCCCCATGAGATCCAGTAATTCAAGACAATTCTTCACCCGTTCATCTGACAATGGTGCTGTGATAACCGTAAGATCTACTATTTTCATACCTATTACGGTTTGGAGATTTGAATAATCACCTAAGTAAGGTATCTCCAGACCATTGCGTTCAGGGGCTAAATAACCGACCACTTTGTAACCCAACTGAGGATTTTCATTGACTTTATCTAAATAGGAGTGAGCAGCTTGTCCGCTACCAAGGATTAGCACATAACGTGTATCTCTTCCTATCGTACGCCAAGCTTGCAGCATCAGTCGAACCATTAAATGTACACCTAACGTGAGACACAGCGCTGTAGCCTCAAAGTAAAATACAAATCGGTTATGTATCAACGAGGGCTCGTATAATGTAACGGACGCAATGGTTATGGCAAAGGTAACTACATGCGCTTTAATGAGCTGCTTGGTTTCCAAACCTGCGGACATAAATCGCCTAGACTGGTAAACTCGATTAATGTTAGAGCTAATCATCCAGCATAAGCTGTAAACCAAAAATATAAGAAAGTATTGTTCCCAAGCACTCCCAGGCATAGCATGTTTATATTGATAAAGCCCCACAGTAAAGAAAAACCCTAAACCAAGGACAATTAAATCTACTAACTGGGAAATATCATCTAATATGGCCCCGTATTCTCTTAACATTTTCTCTCACCCCCTTGGAGATGAAGTATTCTTCTCGTGGAATCCGCTAAGAGTACCATATGATTACATTCCGATATATGATCCAATAGCGGTGTTTTCCCTGAACCCCCTGACGGTATCAACTTCATATCCGGCACCCCTCTCTTCCTCTATTTAAGGCCTAATGTCACCTTGGTGATGTAAAAGGTGTGAACCACTTCCCCTATTTTGACTTATTATAAGACGCCTCCAATATTTGTACATCCGTGTAAGCTACAGGATAAATAAATAAATTCCACGGTATTTCCTACAGGTTAATTCAAAATTGATAGCAGAATGCAAAAGAGCCACACATCATGTGTGACTCTTTTGCATTCAATTTTAGATCACTCTCTTAACTAATCTTAGCGCTTTCCATTTTGTCTTTTGTATAAATCAATACAGCTTCTAAACGGGATTTAACGCCTAACTTTGACAGTATGTTGCTAACATGGAAGTCCACAGTGCGGTTTTTAATGCCCAACGTGGCAGCGATTTCTCTATTGCGCAAGCCCTGGGCAATCAAGTCTATTATTTCTATTTCCTTTGGAGTAAGTGATGTACCATGGATTTTTTCGGCCTCTATAATATTGGTACTAATCTCTTCGCCAACAATCACAGATCTAAGATATTGGGCCATATTTTGGGAAAAATAGTACTTACCACTAGAGGCCTGTATTATTGCCGTAGTCATTTCCGTTTTTGAACAGTCTTTAAGAAGAAAGCCATGGGCACCTTTATTTAAGGAGTCATTAACATACTCTTCTGGGTTTTGTCCAGTAAGCATAATAATACTGACATTTGAAGCTAGCTCTTTAATTTTCTCTATTAAATCAGTGCCACAGAAATCCGGAAGATTAATATCAAGTAATACCACGTCCGGATATTCCGTCTTCACTATTTTTAAACAATCACGTCCATTCTTAGCAGTTCCCACTACAGAAATATAAGGCTCAGAAGATAGCAATGCTACAGTACCTTCCGCAAAGAGTGTATGGTCATCCACTACTACCACTCTTATAGTCTTCTCCGAGCCAGAGACCATAATAATTCCTCCTCTACTAGCATCCCCATGTCTACCTGATAATTACACTAACTTCGCCTAACCATTACTCATTATAATCTTTAAATAGGAATAGAAGCCTTAAGCGTTACCCCATGATCAATATTTGAAGTAATATAAAACTCCCCACCTAAGCTTTCTATTCTTTCTTTCATTCCAATTATTCCGAAATGATTGCCCACTAGAGACCAATCGGCGATCTTCTGGGGGTCAAACCCTTTACCGGAATCATTAATGATCATTTCAAGTCTCTCATCTTCCAGGGTAATGGTGACATTTGCTTTGGTCGAACCTGAGTGCTTCACAACGTTATTAATTCCTTCTTGCAAAAAGCGAAATGCTACCACTTCAATATCCTCTTTAAACCGATGTTCTCTACCCATTCCTATTACTTCTAGAAATATTACTAAAAGCTCTTTTTGCATGATTTGCTGAAACAGAACCTCGACTGCAGGAATAAGACCCAAATCCCTCAAAGAGGATGGACGTAAATTACTACATATTGAACGAAGTTCGTAATTCAAATCCTCTATCATATCCTGCATAACTGAGACAGTATAAAAACTATTATTCTCAGTCGAAAAATTCGCAATTAATTCCTTCATCCTCCGGTTTAGATCCAAGCCTATCTGTAATGATCCGTCATGTATTTCCCGCGCTAAAACTTTCTTTTCTTCCTCGAGGTTACTAAACAATAATCGATTGATTACTTCCAGTCCCTGGCTTCTTCGTTGTGATTCCCGAGACTTTTTGTCCATTACGTTTATTTCCCTAGACAATTGCTTTATGAAACGGATCGCTTTGAGGCGTTGACCTATTTGATAACACACCGAAGTTAGCAGCAGTATCTCATTTGATTGAAATCTGATATGGGAACGACGATGGCCTAGGAACATTCCACATGTAAAATCGTCAGAAACAAAGGGTATATACATCTCCACAGGAAAATCGCTAGAAAAAGTTTTAATGGAATGACTTGTGCTTTTAGCTGTTCGGTAATAATCCTCCATGATTGCTTGTTCTGTTGTATTTCCAAGGTATCGTCCTACAGCACTTTTTGTGTACCAACCTTTCATATCCTCTGCTATAACAAAGGCGCCTTCAAGCCCAAGTTGCTTTACTAACTCTTCTACTATTAAAGCTTCATTCACAGAAGACGGATTTCCATTTAGTTCAACGTTTTTATTTTCAATTCTAGAATTCCCATCCGTACCAAGGATCATATCAATTGCATAATGTAATAAAGCTTTAAAAAGATTAAAGATGAATAGTGCCATTATGATTAAAGACAACACTAATAGATAAGTCTCACTTTTTAACTTTTTAATAACACCTATTAGCAGTAAAAACCAAGTAAAAAACCAGCTTGTTAGAATACCAGAAACTAAAGAACTAATAATAAAGTGAAAGAACTTACGACCATCCGGCAAGCTCTCATTTACGACAACATAACTAAGGGTAATCGGAACAATCGCAATAAAGAGAGTACTAATCTTAGGATTAACGAGAAAGTCAATATCAAGGAGGATTGGAATCGCTGTAAGTATAATAAAAGGCAACAACCCCATTGCTAATCCTGCAAACACAATAGTTGCCTGGTTCTTCTCGGGTTTATCAGTGGGTAATTTAACAAGTCTAACTAAATTCCATAAAACTGTAACGGTACCGATCAGCCCATTGGCTAGCGCCAGTTTTCTTATTTCTACAACCGCAAAAACAGCTCCTAACCCTTTTAAAATTAGAATCGTAACTACAAGTGCAGAAATTAGGCATAAGACCCAAATTATAAGTCGATTTAATCTATTAAGTGTGTTATTCAAAACAGAAACAAAATTCACCAATAGGACTGGTACGATCGAGAAACCGATTACCTCAAGTTCCCTCGCCAATATCAATCCACGACTTGAGGCAGGGGCTAAAATTATGACTAATCCGACGAGCCAATTTAACCAGAATATAGCACGAGCTTGTACTAGGAAAGGTCGCTTAAATACTGTAACAAGACCTACCAGCCAAAAGATAAATCCTAGAGCCGCCATCGGGAGTTCACTTAGCAATGTATATGTTAAAGGCGGTTTAGCTATTTGGACAACTCTAATCGGCTCTCCAGAACTTTTTACGGTAATCGTTGAGGCTCCTTCTATCTCACCCCACTTTTCAGTAGAAGGATACTTTCCTGGGTCGTCGTTATCAATTTTTAAAACCATATCCCCTACACGAATCCCCAATCGATAACCCTCGCCATGGGGATCACTAAAAGTAACGTTCCATTCTCCTTCCCTACTTTCAATGCCAAGACCTACATATGGGTGCCCGACTAGAACAGTAAAATACACAAGGCAAACTATAATAAAGGCGGCATTAGCAATTCGAAATGCTAGCCGCCTATACATTTTATCCAACAAGCTGAATCAACTTCTTTTTACTTTTTTCCGAAATCGGGATACCGTCTAAAATCTCCATCGCACGTTGTTTATACATCTCGTGAATCACCGAACAATAATGAATAGTCCCCTCATTTACAACCAATTCTCTTAACTGTCCTCTTTCTTTTGGACCGAATTGATCTAAACCTATGATCGCCAAAGAACTAAGGCGTTTAAACTCTTCAGCTTTTATCTCATTAAGAACATATAAAAGATAAACGAACGGTAAAGTTTTCCTTCGCTTAACGAAATCACTTTTTGTTTCCAAATTTAAAAAATCATGGAAATCATTTTTGATTTGACTTATTAAACCTAATGTCAACCCGAATTGTTCAAACTGGTCGACAAGTGTTTGTTCAGCGCCTCCTAAGATCGCCCCAATTTTACAGGCACTAGCAGTTAAGCCGCCTGACTTTTTCTTAATAATCTCGAAATATTCTTCAAGCGAAATTTTCTCTTTACTGTCATTCAAAAACTCCTGAAATTGGCCATCACACGCTTGTAACCCCATTTGGTTAAGAACCTTGCTTACATCCTCGAAGTGACGGCGATTAGATAAAGTCGAAAGGGCTTTGTAGCTAAGAACTAGTATACAAGTAGCTAAATTAATCGCTTGCGCAGGAGGAACTTTACGCCAGGGAAGTTCGTTGTTATCTTGGTCTTGAATATCGTCCAAAATATCCGCTACCAAGGCGTAGAGTTCCATAGCAACTGCTCCTTGTAGGCCTTCTTCTAAGAACCCCCCAGTGCAATCGCAAGTCATAAGCGTTAATTGGGCCCATCCATACCTTCCCTTGATTCTAAAATTGGAATCAAGCCAACTATTAATTATGCTTACTACACCCTTGCTAAGCCCTGATTCAGTTAAAAGCAGTTTTATTTCCTTCGCAATAATTTGGTCCATATTCATGATCACCTGGCCCCTAGAACCAAAAACGAGTCGGTAACATTCTAGCTGCTAAGGAATTACCCGACAATTCTTCATTCGAGAACACCTTTGTTATTGCATCCAATTCGCAGTTAGTAATTTCACGGCTAGATTTTAACTGTGGTATTATTACTGAGCTACGGTTTGG
The DNA here is from genome assembly GCF_000802135.1 of Desulfosporosinus sp. BICA1-9. Classification (NCBI taxonomy): domain Bacteria; kingdom Bacillati; phylum Bacillota; class Clostridia; order Eubacteriales; family Desulfitobacteriaceae; genus Desulfosporosinus; species Desulfosporosinus sp. BICA1-9. The sequence goes on along the minus strand of NZ_JUEE01000096.1, from coordinate 6,456 downwards.
ATTTTTGGCTAATTCGTGAACTAATTCAGCAATGTTGTCAAAGTTCATTTTTATTCCCCCTTTCCTTTAGATTTGACATTTATTCATAAATTCCTCCTATTTGGGAAAATATTATGCGAATCTGTGTATTTATGACGTTCTACTCCGCTGATTATCTTTAGATTAGCAATCTTAAAGTATTTACGAAACAATGTCGCCAAAAAGATATGTGTGGGATTGCGGCTGATTTGCTTTAGCGGGCTTTATGACGGTTATGTTTCTTCTCAGTATCGTCAGAAGCGTTATAGTAGTAGTAATGGTAGTATTCGTTGGTATTCAGGTCCACTTTATTCAGAACAGCCCCGAGGATCTTGACCCCCAATTTATCCAGCTGTTCCTTGGCTTTTTGCGCATAACCTTTGTTCACTTCCCCTGAGGCTAAGACTAAGATGACTCCATCAACTTCCTGGGCAAGAATCGCGGCATCTGTAACTGCAATAATGGGAGGAGTGTCGATGAGGACCATGTCAAATTGCTCACTGACTTCCTCGATCAGGCGTTTCATCCGTTTGGATCCGACAAGCTCTGCAGGATTTGGCGGAACGGGACCTGCCGGGAGAACCATGACACCGGGCACAGTCGTTTCCCTGATATATTTATGATAGTCTTGATCCTGAACCAGGGAAACCGATAACCCTTCTCCATTATCCAACCCAAATAGTTTATGCTGAGTGGGATTACGCAAATCAGCATCGATAATCAGAACGGATTTTCCCGATTGAGCCATACTAACCCCAAGATTAGCGACTGTGTGAGATTTCCCTTCACGAGGACCAGAGCTCGTGACCATTATTTTTTGAGACTCTGAATCCACTCTCGTAAACTGGACATTTGTTCTGAGCGCCCGATAGGCCTCTGAGATCGGGGATTTTGTTTGCTCTAAGGTAATTAATGAATATGCCAATCAAATCTCCCCCTCTTGCCCTTATTTTCCCATTTCATAGTCTGGGATGATGCCCAGTACTGGAATCCCCAAAAGCTTCTCGACATCACTCGAAGTCTTTACAGTGTTATCCAGATATTCCAGTAAGAAGACCAGTCCAACAGAAGCCATAAGGCCCACAACAAAGGCAATCAGTACGTTCAGGGTTTTACTTGGCTTAATGGGCTTATCCGGGATCACTGCAGTATCCACAATGCTTACACTGTCCACTTTTTTGATGTCAATAACAGCTTTAGAAAACTCTTGCGCCATTGTATTGGCAATCGAGGCTGCCAGCTCAGAGTTTGTATTGGTCACTTGGATTTCCAAAATTTCCGTGGTCTTTACTGGATTTATTGAGATCATACTGTCGAGCCCTTCGACTGTCAGTGGCAAGTTTAAATCCGTGATCACATTTTGTTCGACGGTACGACTCTGCGCGATCATTGCATAAGTTTTAGCAAGTTGTTGGTTAGCTTGAAGTACACTATTATCGAGCATTTGTACTGCCGCTTGGCCAGACTCCGAAGCTTTCTTTCCAACGATCAGCGTTGTTGAAGCTTGATAAACTGGTTTAATCACAAAAAAACTAATAACTCCACTGGTGAGTGCCGCTATGAGCGGCAAGGCCACCACGATCATCCAACGTTTTCGCAGCACGTCCCAATACTGCCGTAATTCAATTTTCTCTTCCATGTCGACCTCCCAAAATAGTCCCGCAAAACATGTTCGATCTGCCTAGAGCTTTATCGTCATCAAAAGATTTCCAGCGACGTTGCCATCTTTTTTGAGCTCCCCTTGAATTGTAACACTCTTGCCGTAAAACGCTCTAAATGTTCTTAAGCTAATCCCATTTCCACCGTGTGTTCCTGCAATTAAGTCATCAAGGTTCACTAGGGTAGCTTGTCCTCCTGAAAGAGGAATGGTTTTATCGATCCCATCCAATTGCAAGTCGCAATACTGGTCAACGGTGATACTAAAGCCAGTCACTTGAGTCGTATCCGGAGCACCACTCATGTCAACGGTTGAGCCATTACTCATTTCATCTGAGTTGTATGAAGGAACCGTATGCATTTGAATCTTAAGAACCTTAATAGTCGGCTGTGTAGATCCTGGCAGAGGAGCTGGCTGAGTTGACATCACATACTCTAAGATACTCTGGGGCACGACAGCTTGTCCACCCAGTGCTATAACTTCAGTGGGTACATTCAGTAACGTATAGTCGCAGGATGTCGTAGGTAACGTCTGATCGGTCAAGAGAATTGCTGAGGAGCTCTGAGCCGCCAATGGCACTCCAGCCAAGGCATCTACTAAGGTTTCTCCATTAGCCACGTAGATTTTTTCATTCTGAAGAACATCCTTAAACCCTTTCAGGACCTCAATATTTGTATCATATTTGGTCAATCCAGCATAACGATGAGTTGTTCCCGGAAGTTGGGCTTGCACAGTATTACCTACAACAGCCATGCCACCAATGACATAAGAATCTGTAATGCCGGAAAGACTATCCAAAAACGATTTAACCGAGGGGGGCAAGGCGTCACAGGTGGTCTCCATTATGGGTATGCCCTGAGTTGCGGCGATAGCAGCAATCGATAAGGCATCCGCAGAAGACGTCCACCCAGCGGCTACAATGACTTGAGAAACTTGCACTCCCTGGTTGATCATTTCTTTAGCAATATTTACCGATGTTTCGTATTGATCATACCCACCCAGCTCAACAGGGGTGATTCCCATTTCCTTAAGTTCTACTAAGACCGACGGCTTAATCACAGCCGTTCCGCTAATGATAAAGGCCTTTGAAGGTTTTAGACGTTGAAGTTCTTGTTTCGCCCAAGCATTAAGCTGGTTTCCCCCATCCGTAAGAATCAATGGAGCCTCAAGCTTAGCAGATAATGGCCCTGCCGCCAAGGCATCCACTAAATTAGGCGCCATGCCCGCTGCAAGGACAACCACATCCGAAGTTCCTGCCCAACCTTGCCCGGCAATTTTTGCTGCGGTTTCATATTGGTCTATCCCTCCTAAGCGAGTGACTGCTGTTGCACTGAAACTGGATATTGAGGGAGTCACCGTCGCGGCGGAGCACATTTGTACTAAAAACCCTAAAACGATTGCTAAGCTGATAGCCATGCTTGTGTAGAATAGCCGTGGCCATTTTTTACGCATGTCGTATCCCCCTTAAACATTTGCTCAAATTTCAATAAGTTTGAGTGAAATCTCTGTCTTGAAAAGATTAACTTAAAAACAGAGAGCTGGAATCCCCAACTCTCTGTATAATCCATATGTCTTCTCCCGCAACTTCAGCGAGTGTAATACAAGCGTTGAGCAAATCCCAATTAATTTACAACTACTGTGATCTTAATTAACTCGTTCGTTTCTACTTGTGAATCATTCATTCTATAAGCAGTTATCACTGTTGTACCTTTTGTAGTACCGGCTTTAATTGAAGAGCCATCCTCGGCAACAGTCGCAATCGCTGAATTATCGGTCTTCCAAGCAAGCAGGCCTGCAAGATTAAATGCACCAGTATCTATCCCTTTGACAGAAAGAACAAGTTTAAGTTTATTATTACCTTTTTTTAATTCCAAAGGCGTCAAGGGATCGCAGATAGTACCGTTGATTTTACATTGGATTCGAGAGCGAATAACAGACATTGCCACTGCTTTTTCAGCCGCATTCGATGGGTCAATGACCGCCCCTACCTGACGTTGCGTATCAACAAGTAAATCTATATTCCAGCCAATATCTGCGAGCTTTTGATCAAAGACGTGGTACTTACTATTTTCAGGATCTGCAACATTGTGCAAGGCTATTTTCAGCCATTCAACTAATTTATCCTTGATTTCTGTGTTAGAACTGCCTACAAGGCCTAATATAACGGATGGATTTTTCTTAATTTCTTTTTTGATCTCTTTTTGGAGTTCATCTTGCGTAGCCATCATGAAACCATAGAATAATTCTATTTTAAAGTCATCTCCGAAAAGCGTTCTGAATGTTTTCCCATTCTCGGTTTTAAACTTTACGAGTGCTCTTTCTATAGTAGCGTTGTCATCAGTATAGTGAATCGCTTGAAAATCCAGGAGGGACTTGATGATTGCCACTTTTGCATCAGCTCTCGTAACACCTTTTGCATGAAATTTTGCAACTATTTGATCCGTCAAAAGTCCATCGGCGGCACTGATTAAAGTCCCATCTTGTACTGCAGTCAACAAGTTTGTTCTGGCTTCATTTAGGGAAGCTTTTTCACTCGGATTAAGATAACCACGGTACGATATAATTTCAGTCACGATTTGGTCAAGAGTTGTCGTATGTGAAGAACCACCTTGGTCAGCGATTTGTATCGCAATTTGTGTAGCAGTTCCCGCACCTGTCGGGACTGTCCCCTCAGCGAAAGCATTAAATGGAATCATAGTAAGCGCCATACCAGCAATTGCTAATGAAGCTAACGCTTTTTTCATTTTTTTCATGTAATGAATTCTCCTCTCTATATTTAGGTTTTCTCTGCTCTAGACAATGGACTATCTTATTCAGATTTATTGGCGTCTCGTAGTCGTCCTTCACCCCCTTAAATTGTCTTAACACTAAATACGCTAGTCCCAAATATTCATCCTATTCGACGTTAAGACCCTTGCTGCGTCTTTTCCCCTCTGCAATAACAGATATTAATTTAGCACCTTAAATTCAAAAGGCATTCTTTCGATTGAATATCCTCTTACCATTATTTACTTAAACTGCACAGTTCCTGACTTATTATAAGATTATTCCAGTATTTGTACATCCGTATAAACTACAGGTTAAAATAAATAAATTTCCAGGTAGTTCCTACAGGTTGAATTATATTTCTATGGAAAACCGAGATGTTAAATACAAATTCAAGTTGGAAAGAGCATGTTTTTTGTCGAAACATGTATAACATAGAAGTAAGGCCATGGAGGTATAACCTAATTAGGTTATACCTCCATGGCCTTTTATTTTTTATCATCGTCTAGGCCCTCTCAGAACCAGATTTGAAGTACAGCCGGGATTTGGATAGCTTTAACATATTCTTTACACAAAGTTCATAGAAGGGTAACAAATATGGTTTATAATAATTAGAGTAGGATAACAACTCGCTAGTTTAGCGGTTTACATAAATCTACTTTTCATTTTTACCTTCCTTCACTCCCCCTCCTAGCGAGGGGACTTTTTTATGTCTAATATCTGCCTCTCCATTGAACCTACATCCGAGTACTAATCGGTAAATTAGATACCCTAATACCCCACCAATCGTATTAAGTAGTACATCATCGATATCAAAGCCTCCGACATTAAATATAAATTGGCAGATTTCAGCTGTAATACTGGTGAGCAAGGTGATTCGTGTTATAACGGTCAATCGGTCCGTTCGTTTAAAAGCCAGAGGTAGTAAAAATCCCAGCGGCATAAAAGCCACTATATTGCCTAACAGATTAATAAGTATGATACTTGCTCCAAAACTTTCATAATTCTCAATATACAGGGCTATTGTTTTCAAAGGAGCTAAATTATAGCGTCTAAGACCGCCATGAGAACGATATTTTCCAAGAAATAGCTCCCAAATAAGAACTATTGAGTAACCCAAAAATAATAGCTGATAAACTCTGTTCCATAACCTCGTATACTGTCGCTGGGGCTTATCGCGGGTTTGCTTTGTCATATATATAGACTCCTTTAAGTGGAAATGATCACCAATTCCCGCCTTGTTGATCTTCCCAGGGCGGTCAAACCTGGAACCCCGGCTTCCATTCGATGTTTGATACTTGAGACAACACAAAAAGACTACCTCGTGAGAGATAGTCTTTTGCTTGTTTACCTGGCGATGACCTACTTTCCCAGGGGCTATGCCCCAAGTATCATCGGCCCTGGAGGTCTTAACTTCCGTGTTCGATATGGGAACGGGTGGAACCCCTCCGGCATGATCACCAGATGCGAATCGAAGTCCGATGCACGAGGCACGACGTCCGAATTCGAGTGTTTTCTAAAGAAAACAAGATTAAAAGTATTAACCTTTAAATGCTGTTCTCTCAAAACTGCACAGAGCTGATATCTAGTAATTGTCGTTAGAATTTGAACCACTCACCTAGTCATTCGCAATCCCGAAGTTCTCCGTCTTCAGCCTTCCGTCCTTTCGGACCTCGTGCCTCGGACTTCGAGCTTCGATCATTAGGTCAAGCCCTCGACCTATTAGTACCAGTCAGCTCCACACGTCACCGCGCTTCCACACCTGGCCTATCAACCTGATCATCTTTCAGGGGTCTTACCAGCTTACGCTGTGGGAAATCTCATCTTGAGGTCGGTTTCGCGCTTAGATGCTTTCAGCGCTTATCCGCTCCGAATATAGCTACCCAGCTGTGCCTCTGGCGAGACAACTGGTACACCAGGGATTCGTCCATCCCGGTCCTCTCGTACTAGGGACAGATCCTCTCAAATTTCCTGCGCCTGCGACGGATAGGGACCGAACTGTCTCACGACGTTCT
>NZ_JUEE01000095.1:0-12227 GCF_000802135.1 Desulfosporosinus sp. BICA1-9 | reverse complement strand
CAGAGACTTGTACATCGTTGCCTACAACTCCGTGAAGTCCAACGACGGAGCAGAAACCTCCGGCGCTGATGGCACCTCCCTGCATGGCTTTTGCGAGGAATGGATTACGGAACTTATCGCTTCCATGCGTGACGAGTCCTACCAGCCTCAGCCAAACAGAACAACGATGATACCTAAACGCAATGGTAAAATGCGCAAGCTCAGCTTTCCAAATGGAAAGGACAAGCTGGTTCAGGAGGCTATCCGCATTATCCTGGAGTGCATCTACGAACCTACCTTCTCTAACCTCTCTCACGGTTTCCGGCCAAAACGGTCCACTCAAAGCGCCATAGCCGAGGTAGAGACGTGGAGAGGTACGATTTGGTTTATTGAGGGCGATATCTCCGCCTGCTTTGATGAAATTGACCATCGCACACTCGAAACGGTACTTCGTGAGCGTATCAACGACGAACGATTCATCCGGCTTATCAACAAGATGCTCAAGGCCGGCTACTTCGACATGCAGCACGTTTACCATGGAACCAAAACCGGTAACGCACAGGGTTCCTGTTGCAGCCCCATACTCTGCAACATCTATCTCGATAAGCTGGACAGATTTATGGAAAGCATTATCGAGATGGACACCAAAGGTGACTACCGCATGTTTCGAGAATCATTTACTCTAAACGGTACGGAATTACTAAAGATCACTGTATAACCATGCAAATTCTATGCCAATTTGTTCCACCTCCCAATATCTAGCCCTACCCCCAAAAAAATGCACTACAAACGGACACTCATTTCAAGGGACAACTGTCCTAATATAAAGCACTTTACTCCGAACAATCTATTACGTGCCTTATTCTTAAAAACTGTCCCTGAATGAGACATAATCAGCGTAAATTTGCCTGAACCAAATCCCTAATTTTTGACTCCTATTAATCCTCCCACTGTAAGACTCACCCCGGGAATGAAGCCGACTTCTGTCAGCATGTCCACCAGAACTTTAATTGGTTTATAAGTCAGGTTAGGAACACCGCGATATTGATAGTCTTCTTTTCCTAAAAATTGATGCTTTTTCTCTCCGTAACAATGGAAGGGTAGAATGTCCACGCTTGCTATTTTACCGTGCAGCTGACCAAGGTAGTTTACGAAGGCCGCATAGTCGCTTAAGCTATCGTTAAAACCGGGAATAATCGGCAGCCTCACCCTGACTGGTGCCTTTTTTGCAATTAAATTCTCCAGGTTTTTCAGAATAACAGCCAAATCACCCTTAATCTGTTTTTTATATTTCTCGGCATCCATGGTTTTAAGGTCAATCAAAAAAAGATCGATATATTCTACTAACTGCTCCAGATACGTCCATTGGCAGAAGGCTGCAGTTTCCAGCGCTAAATGGACATATTCATTTTTTAGCCTTTTAGCTAATTCAATCGTGAACTGCGGAAAATAAAGCGGGTCGCCGCCGCTGATGGTAACCCCCCCCCCGGAATTATGGAAAAAGAGACGGTCAGCCACCGCTTCCTTGACAATTTCATCAATGGTTAGACTCTGCCCGACTAGTTCTCTCGCTCCCGCTAGGCAAACGCTGACACACTCACCACAACCCGTGCATTTCTCACGGTCGAATCTAAGCACGAAATCCAATCCATCCCTTTCAAGATAAGTTGAACCGGTTGGGCAATGTTCAGCACACTTGGCGCAACCAATGCACTTTTCTGCATCATAATAAACCTCCGGTGACGTTCGTTGTGCTTCGGGATTATGACACCAAGGACACCTCAAGGGACAGCCCTTGAGAAAAACAGTTGTTCTTATCCCAGGCCCATCCTGCAGAGAATAGCGCTGGATATTGGTTATTAGGGGTCTTGTTATTTTGCTTTTGCTATCGCAACCTGGAACCGTACGCAAACTTCTCCCCCCATCCCTTCGCTTTGTTTTATCGCAGTAGTCACTCAGCACTGTCACTCCAGTCTCTTGCCCCGTAAATCAAAAATCTCGTTAACTTTAACTTGGACAACTGCTATAGGGTTGGGTTTACCCATTCCGGCAAACAGGGCCGCAAACTTGTCAAACAACGGCCCATTAGAAAGCAACTCACCCTTTCCCAAAAAGCGGTATCCCGTCCTGTTCTTCAAGTTGACCGCAACCACCATTACCTGTGGGTTTTCAACGATGTTATGGTAGGTTATTCCGGCTCCTAATTCACCAAAAGCCAGAGTCTCACCATCTATAACCATTGTCGATCCTTTTACAGCAAGATTAGGGCGTCCTTCCCGGTCAGCTGTTGCCACCAAACATTGTTCTTTCTCAACGAGTTCACTCATTTCTGAAGTTATCTTAGCCATGCTCCAGATCTCCTCCTTTCAAAATTCCTTCTACATATAAGTGGTGTGAGACAACAATTTTACCAGTTTCTTAGGTAATTCCTGCAGAGTATCAACAAATTCAACTTGCTCACCATACTCTTGCTTGAGCGCTGTTTTGTTATCTCTTTCACATCCAAAACCCAAGGTCATTAATTTTATTTTCTTTTTCTTGCAGAAATCAGTGGCATATTTGACCTGACTGCCCCAATTAGAAGCCCCGTCTGTGAGATGAATAATAAAAGGAGTCCTCATTCTTCGCTTGAGCAGCAGAGCAGTGGCAATGATCGCTTCACCCGAAGCTGTTTTCCCCTGTGGCAATACCGTATATACCCCTTCTTTTTGGGAGGTAAGCTCCGTTAAATAACAGATACTTCTAGTCTCGTTATAGGCAAAAACTCGGGGATTTTTATTGAAACTCCTTACAGCATCAAAAAGGGCAGTGAAGATTTTTTGCATTGTTTTCCATTTCGGGCCTCCCATTGAACCGGAAGCATCCACCAGCAGGATAAGATCATTTTCCATTTCGTATTTACTTTTCTTATAGCAAAATATTTCACCGGTCATCGGAGCCCGGTACAAGCGTCGAGGATCAATCTTGCCGCTTTTCAGCCCTCGGCTGATGATGTTCCTTTGCTTGGAGTGGCTTTGCAGAGCGAGTCGTAATTTCTGAACCAGATCCCGGTCCACCGGTTCCTGCAGGGGAAGGACAATGTCGCTAATCTCAATCGGAACCAGTTCAGTGTCATCGTTGGTAATCAAACGAACATCTTCCGTTAGGTTCTGATTCTGCTGCAGGAGGGATTCGATTTCTTTGGCAATCACCGCCAGAATGGGCTTCAAAGTTTCCCCGAGCTCCCCGTCAAAAATATCACCCACCTCCAGCGCCTTGGGCATATAGGTTGAGTCCCGTATATCGGTTATCCAAAACTTGGTTGCCTTGAGATATTCATCCCAAATTCTTAAATAGAGATTAGCGCGATACTCGCACCGCTCAACTATACTCTGGATTTTCGGACATTCTTCCGTTAATTCCCATACAATTGAGTTCAACAAACGAAGAGGTTCCTTATAATAGTTCTCGAGATTATAGCCGAACAAGCCATACATAGCATCCGTAAACTCTTCCTTATATTTACAGCCACTCCGGTCAGCCGCCATCAGCCACCAAATATGGAGCAGTTCATCCATGGTCGGGGGCTGAACAAAATTTTTCCTAGCCTCTTTAAATTTACCCTGCCGGTATTTTTCTGCGTACAAACCCAATACCGAGCGGTTGGCAACCAAATCCAAGTAGATCTGTTCCGCCATCATCAGAAAGTTTTTGAGTCTATAGGTGTGATCAGAAGACATTTTGGTTAATTTTCTACCAACCAGGGCTATCGCCCGCTCACTCCACTCGATTTGCTTGTACGCTTCCTTGACCACCACTCCGATCGCATAATCTGTTTTGCCGCCAGGAACAGGATAACTACCCACAACCAGTGAGGGGTTCAGATTAATATCACTGGCTTCATTGGATGACTTCATCCCAGACCAAATAATACTCCCGACATTGGGCCCGATAAACCTGACAATCTTCCGGATTGCTAGCAACAAATTGGCCAGTTCCCTGGATTCAACGGGTGATTTGTTGCGGCGCCAGAATTCAGAAATTCCTTCCCCGCCCTGAATATAAAATCTGTTAATCACATCCCGGTTTTCATTCACCCTGCTCCCCCCCGCCTGAAAAAACTTGTCGTCTGGACATGCTTTTAGACCCGCACACCCGTGTTAATCATTGGGTTTGACAAACAGGACATATTCGTTGGCATTTTGAACTTCCGCAATCCCTTTTTCCAAATGAAGGGTTAAAAGAATCGATTCGAGGTGTTCTCGGTTAATTTGCAAGCTATAGATAATTGCTTCTCGGACACTGGCTCCAATGGCCACCATTTCGGCAATCATCAAGCTTGTTCTGGTGGAGACATCAATGGGCGAATCGGAATGGTCACGAAGTCGATTAATAATCCTGACTATTTCCTGGGCAGTTTCCCGGCTGATTCCCGTTTTTTGCGCCAAAACCTCAGCTTCAACTTCCATGGGTATATAATCCATCAACACGGTATAAAATCTATCTCTTAAAGCCGGATCCATGGTTTCCGTACCAATATATTCCTCCCCTTCATTCATCGTTGCAAAAAAGACTACTCCTTCGGCCACATTAAGCAGGCCCAGTTCATCCATCCAAACCTGCCTGTCTTCCGCCAACAGCGAGAAAAGCATATTGAGGGCTTTGGGGTGCTCCGGACGGTTGATTTCCTCCAAGTGCACAACACAGTTTGGGGTTTGGATAGCCTCCGGAAACAGATAGGGGCGATATTTAGTCTCCCCGTTTTCTAAAACATGCTCCCCGTAAAGCTGACCCGGCTCAGACAATATTCCTATTTGGAAGGTAGCTAACGGCCGCTTAAAAACTGCGGCATATTGCCGGACAATCGAGGATTTACCGCAGCCCTGCCTGCCACTGATTAAAACATTGACAGGATGCTTCTTGGAGATTTTTTCCACTCTCTGAAGTACTCTCAAAGTATCGCTTTCCACATAAAAGAAAGGATCTTGCTTCGGAATCACAATTTTATTAGCTGTCATTTCTGTTCCCCCGTTCGTACCCTTACTCAATTGAGCCTTAACTTCCGATCAGTTAAGGTTGAAGAACATGCACCCTGTGAATACAGGGTGCATGTCAGCTCATTTAAACATGATCTCGGAAGTCAACTTCCCCTTCAGAGAATTTAGCACAAGTCATATTGTAATAATCTTTAATCAATCTTTTCCATACTCCACCCTGCGCCGTCCTAGAGCCGATGCACTGGCCCTTGGAAGGGTCAGTAGGATCCTCAATCCCCAATTTGCATTTCAGGCAGGGTTTTGTGGTTCCTAGTTCATACCTGAGATCATAAGCTCTAGTCTTCGCTTGTACTTCAGCCATACTCAACGTCACCTCCTAATAATATTAATGTCTTATGCTTCCAAAAGTCCGTTTCAGTTCAGTTTCAGTTTCGGTTCATCGATACCCTTGCGCAACCACTAAGCGTTCGAGACCGCATCTTGTATGCCACAGCGCCAATGAGAAAGGTTTTCTTGGCAATTGCTGCAATTTTGATATAAAATATTTTCGGCGTTGCAGACCCTGTTACATCGGACAAACTCCCAGACCAATATCAGAGAAAAATCTACAGGTTAACACCCAAAAATTCCAAATCCTCCGCTCCAAAGGACTGCTCCGTCCTAGAGATGATGGTTTCCTGCCCATAACTGGAGATATCCACAAACCGGGCGCTGAATCCCGAGACCCGGATAATCAAGTCGCCATGCTTTTCCGGTTCCTTTTGGGCTGCTCGCATTTCCTCCGTACTGACCACGTTAAATTGGACATGGTCAATGTTTAGGTCGTACCAAGTTTTCATGTAGGCCATCCAAATATTTAACCCATGTTTGCTGCGCATAATCGGAACCGAGAGCCGTTGATTAAGCAGATTGGCTTTCTGAGTGCTGGTGTCAATCTTGGACACTGACCTGAGAACAGCCGTGGGCCCTTTCTTGTCTGTTCCCATATACGGTGAAATCCCGCCGTCATCTGCAGCAGCTCCGCCGTACCTGCCATCAGGAGTTGGGCCGGTCCGAGAACCGACTTCCATATACAGACCTACCGCTTGACCTGTCGGCATTACCGGGCCACCGGAATAGTTGGTGATTTTTCTCATTTCCCCACCGATTATATCTTCATAGAATCGTTTGATGATCTCATCGGCATAATCATCATCGTTGCCCCACTTGGGAGCATTATAGAAGTCGCGCTGCATGGTTTCGTAACCTTCCCAGTTGCTATGGAGGGCTTCCACTAACTGATTCAAGGTATACTTTTTCTCGTCAAAGATCAGTTTTTTAATCGCTACCAAGGAATTTGCGGCAACTACGGTCGTGATAGGATTATGCCAGCCATTGGGCTGCTCGGACAATTCCATGGCATCTATCCCCAGTTCCATGCACCCATCGTCAATGCTGGACACAAAAGGCATTTGGAGATATTTTGTCTCAAAGTAACGACAAATATCTTTGGCCCTGATAACCATACTGATGCCATACTGATACTGGGCTCGGTAGGCTTCCCATAAATCTTCAAACGTTTGGAAATCCTGAATAGCCCCCGTCTTCGGGCCTAACTGCATGTCGGAATAACTCCAGTCATAGCCATTATTCAGAGTTATTTCCATGATTTTGGCCGGGAAAATAGAACCGCCGCCTTCTGACCTGGTTTTCTGGGTTTTTCTCCGCCCCACAAGTCCCGGGGACATGCAAAGAACATTGGCCCAATCGTGGGCTTCCTCCGGGGTAGCCCCGTTATTATTCTTGCTGAAACGGGCAAAATACGTCATTTGGGAGGTTCCGATCCCGTCATGTTTGATTGAAGGATAACCCAAGCCGTCCCGAATACATTCAAAGACTAATTTCTTGGTTTGGAGCCGCCCTTTGGGATGCCAGCGGAAGACGATGGAAGGCTCGGTGGTCCTGATATTCCTAGCTGCTTCCAAGATTGCATCCGTCATATCATTACACCCATCCGAACCATCCCTGTTTAACCCACCGACGGTCAGGATAAACAGATCATTTGAGCCAGGGAATATTTCCCTATAGCCCCGTGCCTTGCCGGCCCCATGTTCGGAAATTTTCAACCTTTCACACTCCACCAGTTCCACCGCATCCAGTTTAGACATAGGCTGAAAGCTTTTTTCCATAACACTGATCTGATAGTAAGGCCAAAGCAACTTGTCCTCTTTCTGAGCATAGCCGCTGGCATAACGGTCAATTGCGTGGCATAAAAGGTAAGTGAACCACTTAGCCTGCATTGCATCCCGCAAACCCTTGGCCGGTTCGGCAGGTATCCGGTGGCAAATATCAGCGAGCATTAATAATTCTTCTTTGCGCTTGGGATCAGTTTCAAAATTTTCTGCCACAATTTTGCACAGGCGGGCGTGGCGTCTGGCCCAAGCAATAACAGCCTTGTCCGCAATAACCATGGCTTCCCAATTATCAATTTTAGAAATATACTGAAGCCGTTCACCAGCATTCCAATACGGCGCAGCCATCTTGGCCCTAGCTTCCCGGATATGCTGCTCAGCCAGTTCAATTCTCTTCAACAAGCCATCTTCCTGCACCGTCTCGTAGGGAGGCACAATGCTGTTATAACCGGTGGCAAAAGACGGTGCCTCCATGGAACTCACCTGATACATCTGGGAGAGTTCTTCCTGGGTAAAATACGGCTGGCTGTGAGACTGCAGGGAGTGCTTAAACCAATAATTATTGATTTCCTTAGCCTCTTCAACTGGCTGAGGAGCGTATTTACTTTGAATGTAATCCTGCACTGCCATGTAGGAAAGCTCAGGATAAAGCGGAATCCAGTTTGGATGTTCGGCATGATAGCCAACGATAAGTTCATCTTCCTGCAACACAACCGTACCAGTGAGAATATTGGCCAGTCCCAGCGCTCTTCGAATAACTTCAGGCCTGCCATCTGAGTTCTTATGAGCCTCGGTTATCAGGCGCATCCGTTCGATTCCGCCCTTTACGCTCTCCTCAACGAATTCTCCTGCCGTAGCATGCTTCCAACGACACCGTGCTTTAAGCCTTTTCGTCCTCTCTGTGCTAGGGCGCGCCAGATGCTCGTGCAGTTCCTCATCAGGAATATTTTCCTCCGCCGGGTTTTCGAATGGAAATTCAATGACCTTACCCTTGTATTGTACATTCGCAGCTCTTTTAGCCATTAACAACAACCCCCCTTATACCAAAATTGTCTTATTATACCTTTTTGGATTTGAATTTTTCGCAATGCTCTTTATCCATTGTCGACTTGGAAAGCCAATACTTCCCCTTTTCGTCTTTTTCTTCAATCACACAGTCCCCTTTGCCCGGCTCATAATCATCGGCATTATCCGGTACAGAAAAAAAAGATTTGCATTCAGCACAAATAGCCACCAGTAATCATCCTCTCTTTTCTTTTTACCTTTTTACCCACTTTACAATTTGAATCCTGAACCCTTTGGTTTTTAAATTGTCACCTTTAATCAACCACCCCCTTAGCGACGTGAATTCTTCTCGCGCTCGCTGCGGACAAGGGATATATAACTGATATAAGCGAGCATTAACATCCAAAGTAAATATCTTTACAAACATTAATTTATGCAATTAACATGCCATTAACATTAATAATTAAGAATATTATTAATTATACGAATTATCAGATATCAAAGGATGAAACTTATCATCCTTTCTTTTTACCTTTTTACTCACTTTACAATTTGAATCCTGAACCCTTTGGTTTTATAAATTGTCATCTTCATGCCATAAACAATGTAATTAAGAATATTATTAATTATATTAATTATTAGATAATTAATGATTAGATTCATAATCAGTTATTAAAACTCAACGTACAAAACAACCATGGTATAAGGCCTTAAGGCTACTTGAATACATATGTAATCGCGATTAGGTTATTCATCACTTAGTTGTTTAAATTTTTTTAGTTTACTCACAATAGTCGATTGATGGATTCCCAATATTTTGGCTGCTTTACGGGTACTTTTACAGTCATTGTATACTTGCGTTATAAGTCTTTTTTCCGTTTCATTCATAACTTCCCAGTAATTTAAAGTGGCCCATTTTTCAATTTTATTTTGATCTGAGTCAAACCATAAGGAATCAAGATCAATAGTGCTGCCAGTACTTAAAACTAACATTCTTTCGATAGTATTTTCAATTTCCCGAACGTTACCAGGCCAATTATACTCAACCATTCTAGCAATAACCGAAGCTGTTATCGTTTTATTAGTATTATGTTTTTGGTTAAAATTTTGCATAAAATGATAAATAAGAGCCGTTATATCTTCTCTCCTTTTTCTTAAAGGGAGAATTTGAATGGATACGACATTAAGTCGCCAATATAAGTCTTCTCTAAACCGCCCTTTTTTCACCATCTCTTCTAAATCCCGGTTTGTAGCCGCAATGATCCGGATATCCAGCTTGATCTGCTTTCGACCGCCAACCCGGAGAATTTCCCGCTCCTGCAACACACGGAGTAACTTTACTTGCAAATCCAAAGGCATTTCCCCTATCTCATCCAAAAAAGCTGTACCGTTGTTAGCCAGTTCCAAGAGCCCAAGGCGGCCTTCTTTACTGCCCCCAGTAAAAGCACCTCCTTCGTAGCCAAAAAGTTCGGATTCAAAAAGGTTATAGGGGATAGTTGCACAGTTAATCTTAACGAAGGGTCCTTTACTGCGCTTACTGGAACTGTAAATTAATTTAGCCAACACTTCTTTACCTACACCTGATTCTCCTAATAACATCACCGTGGAATCAAACTTAGCAACCTTGATTGCCTTTTCTACATTTCTTCTCATTTCAATGCTGCGGTAAATAATGTTCTCAGATGAATTCTCCATTCTGTATTGTTCCAGTTCCAACTTAGCCTTGTTTAACTCGAAGCTTAATCTATTTAGTTCAGTCAGGTCTCGTAAATTGGAAATTACTCGATATATATTTCCATTTTCGTCAAAAATAGGGGTACCGGTACTTAGAACTTCTTTTCCATTATTTAATTTTTTGGTCAGACTTACCTGTTTTTTAGTTTTTAAAACTTTCATGATAACCGATTCGGTATTATATCCCTTTTCTACCATCCAGTTCACATGCTTGCCAATGATATCGCTGTCTGGGATACCCAGAATATCGCAACTGGCCCGGTTGGCTTTTATAATATTGCCATCTGCATCCGCAACAATAAAACCATCTGCTGAATACTCGATTACTGTATTTAGTTCTTCATTAATTCTTTTAACGTTTTTAAACTCGGAAGCCAAATTTTCCAATTCGGAGATCTCCTGATAAACACCTACAGCACCAATAATTATTCCGTTCTTAATGATCGGGGTTCTATTCGCCAAAATAACTTTATCACGAATGCAAACTTTAAGGTCAAGTTGACAGGAACTGCCTTGGATCACTTCGCTCAACCCCGAATTAGCGATAATACTATCTATGTCCTTTCCCTGAACCTCAGACACAGCGATCCCCATCATTTTTTCGGCAGCTTTATTCATCAAAACAATTCGCCCGTTCCGGTCAACAGCAATAATGCTGTTATGGGAGGAATTGATAATATCTATAAATTCCTCTAAAGCATACTCCAGCTTTCGCTGAAAAGCCGTGACCAAGTCTGTTCTGGTGATTATCCCCACCATTTGACCGGCGCTATTTACCACAACCAATCTCCCCACTGGGATTTGCCAGGCTTCTTCGGGCGAAGCTTCATCGCTGATAATTATCACGCTTCTTTGCATAATTTCTGAGACTGGTATTTTAGTATCCAGCCCTAACGCCTTAAGGGCATGGGTTTTGGTGAAAATACCCACTAATGTTTCCTGATTATCCACTACCGGCAAACCGTCAATACGATGTTTGAGCATTAAGGAAACAGCCCCTTGAACAGTTACCTGCTGGTTAACCACAATGGGGTTAACCGTCATGATGTCCTTAATTTTTAATTTTTCCAAGTTGCCTCACCATCCTGATGAAAGATTTCTTCATTAACTCAAGATTAAGCCCCACGCTATGCGTGGGAGAACGGAAAAGGAAGTATCGATGAACATAATAAAAACAGCCCTCCTCTGCTAAATGACAAAGGTTTCGCAAGCCAAAGTCAGCAGAGGAGGGCACCCAAATGGACAATTCGAGTCTATCACAAACGAAATGGGATTGCACGTACCATACTGTATTCATTCCCAATATATAGACGAAAGTGATGTACGGAAATCGACATTTTTGGACAAAAGGCTATTATGTCAATACGGTGGGAAGGAATGAGGAAGAGATCAAAAAGTACATCAAAAATCAGGTTGAAGCGGACAGGATCGAAGATAACGTAAAACAGCAATCGTAAGACCCCTTTAGGGGTAGCAAGTAACAATGGCTTGCGAAACCACGCCTTCAGGCGTAGCCAGTAACATGCCCTTATAGGGCTCTATAATCAAACCACCCGTTTGAAGGGTGGTACGGTGATCCCACCACTGCTCATCACCTTCGTTTTGACGATGTATCGTTTCTAGTGTAGCCCGCACTTCCAGTCCCATTTGCCATCCTAATTCCAAAGCTTTGATGTTTCGTTCCGCTGTACCTCTCGGAGCTCGTTGCTGAACAGCTTGCAAAACATTCTCCCAAGGTATTTTACCACTTAATGAAGCCACCACTCCTAAAGCCACAACATTAGTGCTTTGTTCGGAACCAAATTGAGTACGGGCAGTTTTAGTAATCGGTAACGAATAAAAGTTGATACTGCGCGGCTTAACTTCTGTAACCTGCGAATTATCCACAATCAGGATGACCTCGTCATTTAGCGATAAGCCATACTTTTTATAGGCTTCTTGACTGAGAGTTAAGACAAAGTCCGGTTTTTCGACTTTAGGGTAAGCAATCCCTTCGTCTCCGATAATGACTTCAGCTCGACTGGCACCTCCCCTGGCCTCGGGTCCATAGCTTTGACTCTGGGCGACATTTTGGTCAGCAATAATTCCGGCCTCTGCCAACATGATCGCCGCTAAAATCAAACCCTGTCCGCCGGTTCCGGTTAACAGAAATTCTTGTTTAGCCATGATGACTGCCCTCCCTTAATCTCTGTCTTAGTTTATCGTATTCTTGAGTATACTCCGGAGCTTGTGATTTGAAGATCTCGCCGATCTGGAAATCTTCCTCGCGGGTCGCTTGTTTTCCTGCTTGGAAGGCGTGCTCTTTTTGCCAGAGTAGCATATCTGCTGGAGTTTTAAATTTATTGCGGCGTCCATAGGAAAC